>NZ_MSQD01000011.1 GCF_002102475.1 Thermoanaerobacterium sp. PSU-2
CATAAAACATATACCAAATCTACGGTATTTTGGATATTTGTGTAAGATTGTAGATAGTTTATTTTTTACCTGTATTCTTACAATCCCTCCCGTAAGAAACATTCAATTTATTTGTTAAAATCTATATATCTTTTTGTCAAATTTTTGGTAATTTAATTGTTAAATCAATCTAAATGTTTTCTTTTCTATCGTGAAAAAATTTAAAACCCATGGACTTATATCCATGGGTTTTCTTCCTAAAATTCCTTCATAAACTCCCTTATCCTTTTTACCGCCTCTTTTAGATTTTCCATGGATGTGGCATAAGACATTCTTATGTATCCCTCGCCATGCTCACCAAATGCGCTTCCTGGCACTGCTGCAACTTTCGCCTCATATAAAAGCTTTTTGGCAAATTCCAATGAGGTTAGTCCAGTCTCTTTAATCGATGGAAATATGTAAAATGCTCCTTTAGGCTCAAAGCACTTAAAGCCCATATCAATTAAGCTTGCGTACAAAAATCTCCTTCTTTCATCGTATTTCTCCCGCATGAATTTCACATCATCATCGCCGTTTCTTAAAGCCTCCAAACCTGCGTATTGCGATTGGGTGGATGCTGACGTGACATCGTACTGATGTATCTTTGTCATGTGCTTTACAAAATACTCCGGTGCGGCTATATAGCCCAGCCTCCATCCTGTCATGGCATAAGACTTAGAAAAACCATTTATCAAAACAGTCCTTTCCCACATTCCAGGCAGTGATGCAAAACTTACATGCTTAAAGCCATCGTAAACCAGTTCAGAGTATATCTCATCCGTCACAACCAGCAAATCGTGCTTTAATACTACCTCAGCCAATTTCACCATTTCCTCATAAGGCATGACAGCTCCTGTTGGATTATTGGGATATGGCAAAATCAAAACTTTCGATCTATCTGTCACATACTTTTCTAATACATCTGCTTTTAAGACAAAGTTATCTTTTTCATATGTAGGGACAAAAACAGATTTGCCACCAGCCAATTTCGTACATGGATCGTAAGCCACAAATGACGGCTCAGGTATCAAAACTTCGTCACCATCTTCCACAAGAGTATTCAGTGCTATGTAAATAGCCTCCGTCGCACCGATTGTGACGAGTATCTCACCGTCAGGCTTATAATCTACATCGCAACTTCTTTTAAGATATTTTGATATCTCTTGCCTTAATTCTATAAGCCCAGCATTTACAGTATATCCTGTTTTGCCTTCTAATAATGAGGCATACGCTGCATCGATTATGTGCCTTGGTGTGACAAAATCCGGCTCCCCAATCGTCAGCGATATGGCGCCAGGCACTTCTTTTGCCATATTAAAAAAATACCTTATTGTAGATATCTCTATAGATTTTGCACGTCTTGAAACTCTATCTTCGAAACCCACCATGCTCCCCCACTTTCAATAAAAACTCTTTATTCAATTATAATACACAATTTCAACAATTTAAAGCATCATAATTTTTATCTTCTTTTTTATAGAAATATTTGTAAATGGTGAGATAACAAGAACACTATGTGCATTTTTTCACCAATCGCATAACGCCATTGCCAAACTTGGTATGGTTTGCTGCAAATGTAAAAAAGCACTACCGTGACTGAAAAAGTACAAAGTTAGGAGTAGAAAGACAAAAAGCATAGGCATACGCCAATATAAGAAAAGGCTACTGGAGAATATCCAATAGCCAAATACTCAAAACGATCATTATAAGTAAATACTTTGATGACGCTGAATAA
Organism: Thermoanaerobacterium sp. PSU-2; assembly: GCF_002102475.1. Lineage (NCBI taxonomy): Bacteria > Bacillati > Bacillota > Clostridia > Thermoanaerobacterales > Thermoanaerobacteraceae > Thermoanaerobacterium > Thermoanaerobacterium sp. PSU-2. The sequence continues at coordinate 1,754 of NZ_MSQD01000011.1, forward strand.
AATAATTATTAAGCTCTACTCAATTGACTGACACCATTTAATCAGCCAACAGCTTGAGAACGACGTGTAAGGATGTCAAATACAACAGCTAAAACAAGTATTATACCTTGTATTACGTATTGAATAGAACTTCCAAGTCCCATTAAATCCATACCATTGGTTAGTGATACCATAACTAAAGCACCTATTAATGAGCCTGTAACTTTACCAACACCGCCGTTTGCAGAGCATCCGCCGATAAATGCACCGGCAATTGCCAAGAGCTCAAAACCTGTGCCTGCTGTCGGTGAAGCACTTTGCATTCTTGATGCAAAAAGTATTCCTGAAAGTGCAGTCAAAGTTTCCATAATAACAAATGTATAAATTAAAACATTTGCCACATTGATACCAGAAAGTTCAGCTGCTTCAGGGTTACCACCAACAGCATAAATGTGGCGTCCAAATGCTGTTTTATTTAATATCACCGTAAATATAGAAACAACTACAAAGACAATAACAAATGTCCAAGAAATACCATTATTCATCGCCAAAACAAGTATTAATGCTGCAATCAAGGCAACAACAAAAGCGATTTTAGCAATAAAGAAAGGCATAGGTAAAACTTCAAAATTGTATTTTTTCTTTGTGTTCCGAGCCTTAAACTGAAAATAAATAAACAATACTATACCAATTAAACCAATTACAAGAGTTGACACTGCAAATCCGCCAATTTTTCCGAAACTTGGTATAAAACCATTACCTATTTCATTAAAGAATTTATCAGTAATGTTAATTGTACCGCCTGCCTGAGTAGCGAATAGCAATAATCCATGGAAAGATATCATACCTGCAAGAGTTACGACAAACGCAGGTATACCAACCTTTGCAATCAGTACACCAAAGAACAAACCAATAACTGCACCTAAAGCCAGTACAATTAGTATTGCGAGAATAGCTGGAACATGATAATTCATCATCAATATTGCAGCTATAGCTCCTAAAAAGCCTGAAAGGAAACCGACTGACAAGTCAATTTGCCGAACAATAATGACAAGCGTCATACCAGTAGCTAACACTGCTATATAACCTGTTTGATTTATCAAACTTGATATATTATATGGAGAAATAAACGTACCATTAGTTAAAATAGTAAATAAAACAAAAATTACAGCTAATGCAATAAACATACCATAATCACGTATGTTTTTTCTAAGAATTACACCTAGTTCTTTCATAATATCCCTCCTCAAAATATCAGGCCGTAGCCATTTCCATAATTTTCTCCTCTGTTGCGTCCTTGGCGTCTATAACACCGGTCATAGTACCATTAGACATAACATATATCCTATCGCTCATACCCAATATTTCAGGTAACTCAGAGGAAATCATTATGATGCTCATACCCCTCTTAACAAGTTCATTCATAATTGTGTATATTTCAAACTTGGCTCCAACATCAATTCCTCGAGTTGGTTCATCCAAAATCAACAGATCTGGCAAAGTAAAAAGTCCTTTCGCTACTGAGACCTTTTGCTGATTTCCACCAGACAAAGTCCCAACAACTTGCTCGATAGAGCGTGCTTTAATATTTAACTCATTAAAGAACTTATTGGCAGCATTTACTTCTTCATGTTGATCAATAAAAAGCCCATTCAGTAACTGCTTGAGATTGGAAAGAGTTATATTAAATTTTATGTCTTGAATCAATACGAGACCATTCCCTTTTCTATCCTCTGTAACATATACAATTTTCTCTTTAATGGCTTTCTCAGGAGAACTTAAATGCTTTTTGACTCCATTAACGTATAATTCGCCTTTTATATTATAATGCTTTGTATTGCCAAAAATGCTTAGAGCCATTTCGGTACGCCCTGCGCCCATAAGCCCTGCAATACCAACAATTTCACCTTTGCGGACTTTAAAATTAATATTATGGAGAATTTCACGCCCTTTGCTTGGATCAAAAGCTGTCCAATTTTTCAATTCAAAGCATACATCTCCATATTTAACATCTTCCCTCTTTGGATAAATGTCTTCTATCTCTCTGCCAACCATATACTTAATTATTTCTTTTTCCTCAACTTTGCGTTTAGTAGCATCAATCGACGTAATTGTCTTTCCATCTCTTAAAACCGTGATTGTGTCGGCAATAGAGATAACTTCTTTTAATTTATGCGATATCATTATACATGTTATGCCTTGTTTCTTTAATTCTCTTAAGATTTGCAGCAAATTCTCACAATCAACTTCACTAAGCGCTGCTGTCGGCTCGTCTAAAATCAAAAGTTTAACGTCTTTACTTAAGGCTTTGCCTATTTCAACAAGCTGCTGAACCCCAACACCAACATCCTTAACTTTAGTTTCAGGATTAATATTTACGCGAATTCTTTTAAGCACTTCTTTGGCTTTAATAATCGTTTCATTCCAATCTATAAACGGACCTTTTTTGATTTCATGTCCCAAAAATATGTTTTCATAAATTGTGAGTTCCGGTATTAAAGCAAGCTCCTGATGTATTATGGCAATTCCTGCTTTTTCACTATCTTCAATACTTCTAAAATGTTGTTCAGTAGAATTTAAAATGATTCTTCCTGTAAATGTACCTGACGGGTAAACACCAGAGAGAATCTTCATCAACGTTGATTTCCCTGCGCCATTTTCACCAACCAAACAGTGAATTTCTCCTCGCTTAACTTTGAAGTTTACACCATCCAGTGCTTTAACGCCAGGAAATGTTTTTCCGATATTATCCATTTCAAGAATGTATTCAGCATCTTTCAAGAGTTTGCACCTCCTAAATTAAAGTCGAAGGGTATGATAAGCAAAAGTTTATCCTACCCTTCTAAATTGTATAGCGTAATAGTTAACAGTCAATTATTGTATTGGAGTAACTTTGCCGTTATCCAGTTTATACAATCCTGAAGAATTAATAACGCTTTCAGCATTATCCTTTGTAACGATAATCAAAGGAGCTTTTGTTGCAGGAACGTCTGCGCTGCCATTATTGTAAGTTGTTACGATACATGATGGTTTTGTATTATTATTGATAGAATCAACTATATCTTTAACGTCAGCAACAAGTTTTGCATCTGATTTCCAAACTGTCATGCTCTGCTTACCATCTAAGATGTACTGCAACGAAGCCTGTGTAAAGTCCTGACCTGTTGAGTAAATCTGAGTAACATCTTTGTCTGCTCTGAATGTATCTGTTATAGCACGTGATGTATCATCATTTGGAGCAAGAACATAAACAACGCCCTTCTGATCCGCCTTTGCTTTTGCTAAGTTAGCTTGTGCTAATGTCTTAGCAGTTGCTGGATCCCAGTTTGTTGTAATCTGACCTATAATTTGAGCTAATTGACTGTGTGTCAGTGTTGCTGTGTTTTTCAATGAATCAGCAATACTTGAATTTTCTATTACAAATGTACCATCAGCAATCTTTGGTTGAAGAACACTCCATGCACCCTGGAAGAATAAGAATGCATTGTTATCTGAAGGAGCACCTGCGTATAAATACAAGTGATTGCCTGTACCTTTAGCGTTATCAACTAAATATTGAGCTTGAGCTGCACCAACAGCTACGCTGTCAAATGTTACATAGTAGTCAACATTTGGTGTATTCATTATAAGTCTGTCATAAGAAATAACCTTGATACCTTTACTATGAGCCTCATTTACTTCAGCCGCTGCTGCAGTTGCATCCTGAGGAACGATAACAAGAACCTTTACACCTTTAGATATAAGACTTTCAACATTTGTTTTTTCAGTAGCGGTATCTCCGTTACTATAAAGAATTGTAGCACCTGGCAATGCTTGTTCGAATTGCTTCTGTGCCATTGGCCATCTTGATTCAGCTTTTGTTGGAAGCACTATACCAACATTTGAATACTTACCTGTACTATTTGAGCTTGTATTGCTTGAACTCGTATTACTTGAACTTGTATTGCTTGAGCCTGTGCTGCTTGAGCTTGTGCTATTTCCACAACCTGCAAATGCAAAAGTTGCAAAAACCATCAAAGCAACCACAAGCCATAACCTAAATGTTTTCATAAATACTATCTCCTTTCTGTTGTTTATATTTTCGCTATATATATTCTACAAACATCTTTATTTCGCCTCTAAACCATTTTTTGTTTTCGTTCATTTTTTTGCTTTAAATAATTTTATTTGAAATTTTATCTGGATTATTTTATGACAAAAAAATAAAGGCTTTAAGCCTTAAAAAAATCAATTGGTATATCTGTACACATCGTCGCGGCTATGAAAGCCATCTTTAATCACAGTATCGTCTATGTTAGTCTTGTCAACCGCTATTGGTTCCAGCTTGTAATATGGAACATTGTACTTCCCATCGTAAATCGTATTGCTTACGTTTAATTTCTCCCCTTTTGCCAATTTCACTGCCAACTTCGCCGCATCTCCAGCAAGTTTATCAATTGGCTTGTATATAGTCATAAGCTGAGTACCCTCTATTATTCTCTGACATGCAGCAAGGTCAGCATCTTGCGCCACAACAGCCACCTTGCCTGCCAGCCTGTGTTCTGACAATGCTTCAATTATGCCATTTGCCAATCCGTCGTCACCTGCAATTATTGCATCTATCTTATAATTTTCCTGTATATATTTTTCAGTAGATTGAAATGCGTATTCTGACATCCAGTTTGGAGACCATTCCTCTCCTAATATGCGTATGTCTCCGCTTTTAACCTTTGGAAGCAATACGCTGTCATACCCTTCTTTAATCATCTTTGTGTTGTTGTCATTTGTCGCACCATTTATTATGAGATAATTGCCTTTTGGATACCTTTTAATAAGATATTCTGCCATTAGCTTTCCGACCTTTACATTATCAAATGAAATATATAAATCTACATCTGAATTTAAGACAAGCCTGTCGTAGGAAATAACCTTGACACCTGCTTTTTTAGCCATCTCCACCGCTGCAGAAGCTTTCTTAAGATCGTTTGGAACAATGACAAGCACGTCAATCTTCTTGTCCAACAAATATTTCACTTGCTTTAGCTGATCCTCGTCATCATTGTTTGCATTTTGCACAAAAACTTCTGCTCCCAACTCTTTCGCTTTTGCCATGAATATATCCCGATCCTTTACCCATCTTTCTTCTTTTAAAGTACCAAGGGAAAATCCTATCTTTATCGCATTTTTATCACTTGTATCGTCAACATATTTGCTAGCTTCATAATATTTGTAAATCCTGTTCCCTAATAACACCAGAAGAACTAGCAATATCAACGTAAGCAACACTAATATCACATCTCTTGGTTTAATTTTCAAACGCAACACCTCCTTTTGATACTCTATTTTTGTAATCCGTAGGAGTCATGCCTGTCTCCTTTCTAAATATCCTGCTAAAATAGTTAGGATCATTGTATCCTACCTTAAAGCAAACCTCCTTTACACTTATGGTTTCGTCCTGCAAAAACTCTTTCGCCTTTTCTATTCTTACTCGAGTGATGTAATCAACAAAATTGCACTTTGTCTCTTCTTTAAACATCTTGCTGAAATAGTGATAGCTTATGCTTAGCATCTGGGCCACATCATAAAGTTTTACCTCCTTATGGTAATTTTTATTTATATAATCAATAGCCTTCGCAATAAGTCCCGTGTAGTATTTCTCCCTATTTCTGTGCAATTTCGTTATAACGTTTGATATAAATTTTGAAAACATATCTTTTAGGCTATCTATTTCGTCGGTCTTTAAAATATCGATAATCAAATTTTCTTCTAATACTGACGTAACATCACAGTACGTGTTGATTTTAGTCATAACTTCAATAAGAAGGCTAAAGACCTTCGATTTAATCTGTTCTACACTACCTTCATAGTTATGTTGCAATTTTTGAAAAATGCTGTTGACATTAATTAAAGCTCCGTCAATGCTATTGGATATGATATTTTCTACAAGCTCAGCCGTATCATAATTTAAACCAAGTTCTTTTGCTTCAGATAGCTTAATGTCGTCGAAATGTGTTATAGCGTCAGAACCTGTCTTTATGGCAAATAAAGCTTCATCATATGACTTCGAAAAATAAGCTGTCTCATATGGTCTGCCTATACCTATTCTGACTCCTATCTCGAGGTTTCTCATTTCTTTTAAAATCATTTCGCAAAAGCTAATTGAATCATTTTTAATTATATATAGATCATCATAAGCTACTGTAGGAACATAGACTATTATCCTGTCAAGCAAAATAGTTGCAAGGCAATCTTTTAAACTTTTTATATATTCTTTAAGGTACATCAGATTTTCGTGCACTTTAACATTTCCCATAAAGATATCCGAATCTGTGCTATCTTTATCAAGCAAGACGACTACGGCAAAACCCATATCTAATTTAATATTAAATATATTTCCATAAAAATCAATATCTTCCTGCTTAAAATTAGACGATGATAAGGAATATATCATTTCATTTTCAATATAAGGCAGTATCGCTGTCATTTTTTCCTTCATTTCCAATTCTTTTGCCATATCTTCGCGCTTTTTTTCTATCAATCTTTTGACTTTTTTGACGGTATCTATGACCTTGTTTTTATTTAGTGGTTTTAAAAGGTAGTCTACTACATCTAGGTTTATTGCTTCTTTTGCATAGTTGAAGTAATCATAAGCTGTGATTATGACAAACTCTATATCATTGTGGCTTTCCTTAATTCTCTTAATTGCCTCTATGCCATCTATGCCAGGCATTCTTATGTCCATGAATACAACATCAGGCTTTAACATGTGAGCTTTTTCTATGGCTTCTCTTCCCGATTTTGCAAAACCTACAACTTCCACATCTTCACAGTTATTATCAATGATAAATTTTACAGAATCCACCACTATCTGCTCATCATCTGCTATAAGTATTTTTATCATGCTGCACTACCCCTTCCATCAGGAATCTTTAAAGTCACCCTTGTTCCATATCCTATGCGGCTTTCTATCTCTATGACATCACTTATATTGGGCTTATTGTAGTATAGCCTTAAGCGGTTTATCACATTGTGCATTCCAATGCCTGTGACATGCTTATTCTCATCATTGTCAGGATCATCCGCAGCCAGAATCTTCTCAATACTTTCCTTAGGCATTCCCATACCGTCATCTATGACATCAATATGAATACTTTCTCCTACTCTTTTAATCTCTATCTTTATATGGCCATCTCCATCCATGTCTTCTATACCATGAATGAATGCATTTTCAACAACAGGCTGAACAATTGTACAAGGCACCTTTACATCTAAAAGTTTCTCATCTATGTCCGCCTGAAATTCCACCTTATCGCCAAATCTTGTCTTTAGAATGTACATGTAATTAAACACATTGTCTATTTCTTCTTTCAGCGTAACTGGTTTATCAAGTTTTCTAAGATTGTACCTAAAAAGATCCGCCACCTTTTCTATAAATTCAGATGATTTTTCTGCGCCTTCCATCATAGCGATTTGTGATGCGGCATTTAAAGTATTAAATAAAAAATGTGGATTTATCTGGGACTGAAGTGCCTTCAACTCCGATTCTCTCAAGATATTTTTCATCTTAAGGTTCTGCATCTCTTGTTCTTTAAGACGCTTTTCTACTTTAACCTGCATTTTTATCTCATCTATATAATTTTTAATGTTAGTAACCATATTGTTAAAAGCATCAGCCAAGATATTAACTTCATCGTCTGTCTTTATTTTAATTGGATCTATGTCAAAATCTCCTTTTGAAATCCTCATTGCTGTGTCAGATAACTCTGAAATCGGCTTTGTTATCCTATATGTGTATATAATCGCTAACACGATATTTAAAACCACAGATATAACTATCAGAAAAATATTTAAAAAGCTTATAAAAACCATATTCTTAGATATTTTGTTGTACTTTATCGTACCTTCTTGAAGTTTATTGTACATTAAATTATTGATGTACAATTTTATATAATCATTTATTTTATTTGCTCTTGTGAAATACTCTATATATTCGCTACTTATTCTGCCTCTCTTGGCATTTACAGCTTTATCTGTCTCAGATAGAAGGCTTATTATCATATTGCCAATGTCCTTTTGCATGAGGCTGTCATTATCATATGTTGCTATGCTTATCATGTCTTCAGCACTATTGTTTAGCTTGTTGCTAATGGTGTAATAATTTAGAAGCGAATCGGAAGATTTTGTAGAAAGATACTTTTCAACTTCTGTTTCCAGAGAATTTATGTCGTTGTTAAGGCTGTTTAAGTAGACATAATCAGTAAAAATAGACTTTAACCTGTCTATTACAATTTTCGCATTATAATAAGAGTATATGCTTGTAATCCCCATAATAAGTGTAGTTATCAAAAGATGTGCAAATATTTTTCTTCTTATACCTTTAAACTGAAATAAACTCTTATTCACCATAACACCTACTAATCTTTTTGTTTTATCTTATCCTCATACTCTTTTACATTGTTTTTAGTTATTATATTTACTCCTGTGTCTATAAAAGTAGAAACATCGTTATTTTTTTTGATCTCAATCATGGCTTTAATGCTTTCATAACCCATCTTATATGGATCGCTCACCACTGTACCATAAATTATGCCTTTGTCAACGTACCTTAATATATCAGGTGTATCTCCATATCCAACTATAGATATTTCACCTACCTTGCTGAAATCCACCACCACTTGTGCGGCACCAATTGTATCCACAGAATCTGTAATGTACAAAGCATTTATACCATCGTTGCTATTTATGATGGATTGAGTTATTTCTTCTGCACTTAAAGCACCTAACTGTGACGTATATACCTTTGAAACTTTCATACCCGGTACACTGTTTATAATGCTTAAGAATCCATTCAGTTTTAAGTTCTGGCTTGTTGTATCATTTCCTACATCATTGCTCATGATAACAGCTATATTGGCTTTGCCTCCTGTAGACTGTTTCATAAGCTTTCCAGCTTCTTCTCCCAAAATAAAGCTGTTGGCACCTACAAAAGACTTCCTTTTGCTGTCTTTTAAATCATTTTCAATTGTAACAACAGGTATATTGTTTGCATAAGCTTCATCTATCAGCGTATTGAAGTCCCCATCATATGAAACATGTGTTATAATACCATCTACTTTTGATAAAACTGCTATATCGAGAAACTCCAATTCTTCGTTAAGATTATTAAACTTTGGAGCATTAAATTCGACAGCGACGTTATAGTATTTTGCAGCATCTTCCGCACCTTTTTGCACTTCCTTCCAAAACGGATCCACCGAATTTTGTGCTACTAAATAAAAGTGATATAATGGTTTACCTGCTAAAACAGGTTCCTCGATCTGCTGAAATTTATATAAAAAAATGCTTAATACTGCAATTAGCGTTATCAATATCAATATTATATTTTTCTTAAAGAAATTAAAGATGCTATGCAACGTTTTCATAATTATTTCTTGCCCCCTACCCCTAAATATTACAACAGGGATTGAAATTTTTCAATAGTCACATATTAAGTCAATGTCACACAATATTTTATTCTACAAAAAACAAAAAATCCTCTTTCGAGGATTAATATATGTCAAAGTGCTATTTATTTATAGCAAGTGTGGACTTGGAGACTTTCTTTATGATGTAGTATCCAATGACAGTAACTATAGTATTTACTACTGCTGTAGGTATTACAACCGTCAACATCAGTAAATAAAATGGTCCTGGAAGCCCTGCTACAAGTGAAACAACTCCTAAAAAAACAGAACCTGAAATGATTGTCCCTATGATACCAACTACTCCAGCGATAATTCCTTCATTTACTCTATTTCTCAACACTTTAAGCATCAAAATTATGATTGTTGCTGTGACAAGTTTATCGATTGGATTTGCAATCTGACCTCCAGGCATAGATCCTGTCAATGCCGTCAATATTCCTGCGATGATCGCTGTTACATAATTGATTTTTAGATCGTCAACGATCATCAGTGATATGAAAAGCATTGAAAGCATAAAATCTGGTCTCATATTTAACATGAAAGCAGGTGTGATAAAATGCAGTACTACACCAATAGCCATAAGCAGTGCGCAAAGTACAAACTCCCTCAATGTCTTTCTTGTATCCACACTCTTCACCTCCCTCCTTAAAAAAATGCAAATTAAAAAGCCTTCCACCCCAAATGTAGGGGCGAAAGGCTACGCTTCCACGGTGCCACCCTTCTTAAGACAATATGTCTTATCTCTAAGCACACCAACATGTGCATCACATATAACGGTGTTTACCGGCTCGGCTACTACAGTTCACCTCGCATCTCACAGGCCCATTCGCTAAAGCTATAATAATCAGGCTCACACCATCCCTGACTCGCTTGTATTAGTCGCTTAAGCTACTATTCCTGATCATCGAAAAATCTTTTACTTTTTTATCATTATACAGCAATAAAATTGATTTGTCAATCATTTTTTAAATTTTTGGACAATATTCGCATTTGAAATTTTATTGCAATAAAAACAATCTCCTCAGCAAAAAACTGAGGAGATATTGTGCTATCTTTGCACTGTCGGCCTAAACATGTCTAAAACTCCTAATACTACGTGAGCCAATCCAAAGCCAGTGATTCCAGCACCCAGCATTCCACCTGTCATAAGTCCCGCAGCCGTTACAGCCGCTCCAACGCCAGTAACAACCCAACTCGTAGTTCTTCCATTCATAATATGCGCCTCCCCAATCAATATTGTTTGTAAAAAAAGAAAAAAATATGACTGGAAAGGAAGTTTTAAAATAAAAATTTTTATTATTGTTATTCAGCTTTTATCACATAAATCTTTGATCTAAAATCTGCACTATCACCTTTATCTCTATTAAATATTTCAAGATAAAAATTATCTAAAGGTAATCCAGAATACATCAATTCATCACCATAATAACATTCTGAACTACCTACAATTCTATACAAATACTTTGTATTAAGTCCCTTAAGACGCAATTTTTTTAAACCTTGATTTGGTTGTGCTAATACTTGATAATATCCTATAATTGCTTCTTTAAGATCCTCAGAAACAACCATCCATGATGTTATATTTCCATCACCTTCAAAAGGACTATTTATTCGATAAAAAGTTCCTTTGTGAATTAATTCTCTATACTTTTTGAAAAATTTTACTTGTTGTCTTATCTTTTCTTTCTCTTTATCCGTTAGTTTATTCAAATCAAGTTCATAACCAAATGTACCAAAATAAGCCACATTAGCTCTTGTTTCTATTGGAGTAATTCGACCTACTTGATGATTAGGTACATCCGAAACATGTGAACCAATAGAATTTATTGGATAGCAAATAGAAGTACCATACTGTATTTTTAATCGCTCAATTGCATCTGTATTGTCACTTGCCCATGCCTGAGGTGCATAATAAAGCATTCCTGGATCAAATCTACCTCCACCACCAGCACAAGATTCAAACAATACATCTGGAAATTCAGATGTCAACCTTTCATAAAGAGAATATACTCCTAATATATATCTATGAAATACTTCTCCTTGCCTTTCTGGAGGAAGCACAACAGAATATGGTTCTGTAATATTTCTATTCATATCCCATTTTACATAAGAAATAGGTGCTTCCCGCAATATTTTTGATATCATTTCATATATGTAATTTACGACTTCATTTCTTGAAAAATCAAGGACATACTGATTTCTACCGTGAGAGACTTTTCTTCCTGGCACTTTGATTATCCAATCCGGATGTTGTTTAAAAAGATTACTATCTTCATTAACCATTTCTGGCTCAATCCAAAGTCCAAACTTCAGCCCCATTGCCGTTATCTTATCCGCTAAGCCTTTAATACCATTTGGAAGCTTTTCTCTATTTTCATGCCAATCACCAAGAGAAGAAGAATCATCATTTCTATTTCCGAACCATCCATCATCCAATACAAAAAGTTCTATTCCTAATTCCTTTGCTGCTTTCGCAAGTTCCAATATTTTTCCTTCATTAAAATCAAAATAAGTAGCTTCCCAATTATTAATCAGTATCGGGCGAATTTCATCTCTATATTTCCCTCTTACTAGTCTATTTCTATAAAGTTTATGAAAAATTTGACTCATGCCATTTAATCCTTTATCAGAATAAACCATAACGGCTTCAGGTGTCTGGAAGCTTTCGCCAGAATCTAAAACCCAGCCAAAATTAAAAGGATGTATACCCATAATAACGCGTGTCACATTGTCATAGTCAACTTCTACCTGCGCAAGAAAATTCCCACTATATATTAGGTTAAATCCAAATACTTCACCTTCAAATTCTGTAGTCCAAGGACGTTTTAAAGCTATAAACGGATTCTGCTGAGCGCTGCTTGCACCTCTTATGCTCGATACAGATTGTATTCCCGGTTGAAGTTTGCGATGTTTAATGTATCTCTCTCGTGCCCATGCGCCTGATAAATGAAGCATATCGTAATCAGCATCTGGCAAATCAATGCTCATGCTCATTGCTCTCATCAATTTTAACTTCTGTTTTCCATTGTTTGTAAATTTAGCACTTCTTGTTATTACTGCATACTCTTCAAAAATTGTATATATTAATATTAGATCCATATTAATTAGACTATCTTTTAGCCATATCTCCAGTGTTAGTGCTTCAGAATCATTTTCAGTGTAAGTTGAGGGAAGCCCATCAAGTTTTGGCTTTCCGTTGTATATTTTATGATTTTGATACTCAAAATTCGTTATTATACTCCCATTTTCCTGCTTTACTTGATATGCAGGCTCTCGAAAATCAGTCGTTCCATAAGATGGATATTCTTGTCTTAACAAGTCTAAAGAAAACTTAAAATCGTCTTTAAAAACATACGCGGTATATGCTCTTGGCAATACATTCATAAGATGCCCAAAAGATTCTCTATGATTTAATCGCTTCCCAAAATATAAATGTCCAAGCTGATTATTTTTCATTATCTTTATTATATAGCTTATATAATCGTTCTGTAGATGAAATTCTCTTTCTGTTTCATTATAGTATATTTTCACTTAACCCACCTTCTTATTCGACTTTTACCATTACATTTTTTTCTCCTAAAGACCTAGACCTTACTTTTATATTAATTACACCCGATTCATTTATAGTTTCAACCCAAAATGCTATTGCCCCACCTATAAGTGCTACTTCATTTGGCCCCTGAAGCTTCGCAGGTCCTTCTATTTCTATTTTAATTACTTCATTAATAAATGGCAAAAGATTTCCGTACTGATCAAGTATTTTTACTACAATTCTAGTTGCATCTTTTTGAGAAGCATCAAGCAAAAAATCATCTGGCATAACACACAATTCAGTTGGGACAGGTTCGGTTGAGTATTTTTTTTCGATAACCACATTATTTTTATAAAATCCTCTTAAATATAAGTCTTCCCATTTCATGCCCCAAGAACCTACTTCTTCAGGCTTTATAATTGAATAATCTATTATCACTGGTGGATATGGTATACCTTTATATTCGTCTTTTTTCGGATATATTTTATCTATTTTTGTCTTACTGCCATATTGCAACTCAATATAATCACAATTAGTAAATATAACAAGCGGTATAACACCACCGATACTTCTTTCGCCTCTAGCCCAAAATGTCACAGGTTCCAATACAGGTTCTACATCTGGAGACACCTGTGATTTATATACATATGACGCAAACTTATTGTTAATTAAAAATTTTTATAAAGCGTATTAAAAAAAGCACGGCACTTTGCCATGCCATTTTCCTATCACCTTACAAGCCAGCCGCCATCGACAGCCAATACGTGTCCGTTTACATAGTCTGAAGCTTTACTTGCCAAAAATACTAAAGCTCCCATTACATCAGACGGATGACCCCATCTTCCTGCAGGTATCCTTGAAAGTATCTCGGCATTTCTGCTTTCATCTGCTCTTATTGGGGCTGTATTGTTGGTTTCAATATATCCTGGGGCTATTGCATTTACCTGTATGTTTTTATCCGCCAATTCATTTGCAAAAGCCCTTGTAATTCCCACGACACCATGCTTTGATGCCGTATATGCCGGTACAAATTTTCCGCCTTGGAATGAAAGCATCGAAGCTATGTTTATGATTTTTCCACTACCTTGTTTAGCCATTACCTTAGCCACTTCATGGCTTAAATAATACACTGCATTTAGATTAATATCTAAAACAGCTTTCCAATCTTCGTCTTTATAATCAAGTAGAGGAGACCTTTTTATTGTACCTGCATTGTTTACAAGTATGTCTATCTTCCCATAAACCTCAAGACATTTGTCTACAACTGCATTTATATTCTCTCTGATCGATAAATCTGTCTGAAAGAACTCTACCTTTCTCCCTTCTTTTTCGATAAGATCTCTCGTTTCATCAAAGCGGTCATTATGGGTAACTATAAATAAGTCAGCTCCGGCTTTCGCCAATGCCAGCGCATATCCTTGTCCTAATCCTGTATTCCCACCTGTCACAATTGCTACTTTTCCGTCTAATCTGAAAAAGTCCATTGAAAAGTCATTAATGCTAAACATAATTAACCCCTTCCTCATCTTAGATCTTTTGTAGGTATAGTATCCATATCGGTGAATGTCTGATTCTCGCCTACCATTCCCCATATAAATGTGTAATTCTTTGTACCTACACCTGAGTGAATCGACCAACTGGGTGATATAACCGCTTGCTCATTTTTGACGACAATATGTCTTGTCTCATTTGGTGTGCCCATAAAGTGAAATACAACATTATCTTCGTCCATATTGAAATAAAGATAGACTTCCATCCTTCTGTCATGGGTATGGCACGGCATTGTATTCCATATACTACCAGGTTCTAATATGGTCATGCCCATGACTAATTGACAGCTTTGGCATACCGCAGGGTGGATATACTGATTTATCGTTCTCTTATTGCACTCCTCGTCAGTGCCTGCTTTCACTTTATTTGCATCGTTTAAACCTATTTTAACTGTAGGATAACTCTTATGGGCTGTAGCGCTATTGATGTAAAACTTTGCAGGTTTTGAAGCATCTGCACTTTCGAAGCTTACTTCCTTTACCCCCATGCCTACATACAGGCCATCGCTATTTTTCAGCTCATACTTTTTGCCATCTAAATTCACGATGCCCGTTCCGCCTATATTAATTATGCCCATCTCTCTTCTTTCCAAAAAATAATCTGTCCCTAATTCTTTGCTTGTCTCAAGGCGAAGCACCTCATTTATCGGTACAACGCCTGCCACAATTATCCTATCTACATGGCTGTAGATCATATTAATCTTACCTGTCTCGAATGGATTTTCAATTAAAAAATGTCTTCTCAATTCAGATGTATCATAGTGCTTAACGTCTTCATAATGAGTTGCATACCTTATCTCCATAAAAATCCCTCCCGATTTTTCTGTTACCGTTAACGTAACATCTAAATAAAGTATACTCTTTATTTTGGAAATAGTCAATGACACTATCAACTTTCCCTTAAAGATTTTCTTACCACAAGCTGTGGTTTGAGAATTATTTTCTTCGAAATTGTCGCGCCGCCTGTTAATAGATTCAACATTGTTTCTGCAACTACTTTCCCCATTCGACTTCCATTTTGATCCACCGTAGTCAATGGAACAGGTAACATAGACGATTGCTGAATATTGTCATACCCTGCAATACCTATATCATCTGGTATTTTAATATTGTTTAAATAACAATATTTTATGACTCCTAAAGCAACGGTATCATTTATCGCAAATATACTGTCAACGCCTTTTTCAATTAGAACTTTTGCCAAGTTAAATCCATCATCAAATGTAGCATCACTTTCTAAGATAATATCCCTCTGATATTCCATGTTATTTTCCGCCAGCACATCTTTGTATGCTCTCAACCTTTCATTTGAAGCACTGGAGCTTGTTGGTCCAAGTATAACCCCAATCTTCTTGAATCCTTGTTTTACCATGTGTCGTATTATCTCTGATGCTCCATGATAGTTATCATTGCCGACAAAGTTTGCATTAAGCCCATCCACATAATTATCTGCCATAACAAGTGGTACTTCCTTTAAAATTTTTTCATAATCTTCTTTCTTTGGCTTTACAGGGAAAATAATTATACCGTCAACTCTGCCTCCTGCCAAAAAGTCGAGATACCTTTTTTCCTCTTCTTTTTTTCTGTCGCTATTGCAAAGCAAAAGCCCATAACCATGAAGGCTTAGATATGAGCTGACGCCTTTGCTTACCTGTGAATAATATTGATTTGTTATATCAGGTATAATGAGCCCTATCATGTTGGTTTTCTTTGTGACGAGGCTTCTGGCAGCAAAATTAGGCCTGTATCCTAATTCTTCACAAGCTTTCAATATTCTTTCTTTCGTTTCTTTTGATATTTGACCGCTGTTATTCAATGCTCTCGATACAGTCATGGCTGAGACTCCACAGTATTTTGCTACATCTCTTATGTTAACCAAACCAATCCACCCTTTTTTGATTTTATTTATATCTTTAATATATTTTCAAAAATTTGCATTATAATTCGTATAATAATGATAAATAAAACATACATAACTAAATAATTATTACCATAATATTAATTATAATTGTTTTCTTACATATTGTTAATATGCCACAAGTGATTATATAGCAGTAAATATTATTATTAACAAAAAAGGAAGGTTATTATATATACCTTCCTTTTCCTAAAAAATAAATAGATAATTGATAGCCAAATTTCAAAATATTTGCTGTGCTATTATTTTAAGATCTTTCAAATCAACTATTCCATCATTATTAATATCAGCTAAACTTGCACTTTTCCAATTAGAATCGCTCGATTCTATTTGATAGTAATATGTTGCAATAGCTAAATCCCCAATATCAACAATACCATTGCTATTTAAATCCATAGGTTTATAGTTAACCGTAACAATTGCTTGAGCTTTATATACCGAATCATCGACTGTCCCATAAACGTTAAATGATTGTATATGCTGATAATCTATTGGATCAACCGCATCCCAAGTTACATTCACTTGCCTAGTAGAACCATCACTGTATACTGCTGTTACAGTAGTAGGAAGTTGAGGTGGATTGTTAATTATTGTACTTACATTTATAGGCTTTATAGATGATATTGTAAGTGGTGTATTTGATTCACCCGCCACAGTAAATGAAAAATCATCAAACGTACCCCAATAAGACCCATTCGTTTCTACTTGAATTCCTATTGTACATGTTCCTGTAGTAACATCTATATTATTAATTGAATATTGTACCCATTTCCCCCACCCTGTATTAATTATATTAGTCGTTATTTGTGCTCCACCATAATCGCTTGCAAATAATTGTATATTTGCATTGCCTTCAGATGGGTCACCTTCTGCATAGACTGTTAAAGAATATATGCCATTCGGTATATTTGAAATAGTTTGTGAGATTTTGAATGTATAACTTGAATTATAATAAATTGCAAGGGAATTATTACCCGATTTTATTTCTTCAGGCTTGCCAGAAGAATCAATAGAAGCTATATTACTTTGACTTTGAACAATAGTCCAATTGTCTAAACCAGATTCAAAACTAGAATTTTGCACAAAATTAACAGGATCAGCTTTTGCTTCATTTATTGGCATGTTAACAAAAATCAAAAAAACACCTATAAAAATGGAAAATATTTTTAGAATCTTATTCATAAATATTCCTCCTAATCACTTCATTTTATTTAATTAGAATCTATTTTATAAATTCTTACAAATATTTTAATCATGTAGTGCATAATAATTAAAATATTATGCACTACAAATTATATTAATCACTTTTCTAAGTCTTTTATTACATTATAAATAACTGCTGCAGCTTCTGCTCTAGTCGCATAATTTCTAGGGTCAATCTTATTGTTATCTTTACCATTTACTATACCTGATTTAACAAGTGTGGCAATACTTTCAACTGCATACTGTGATATATCATTTATATCTGTGAATTTATTTAAATCATAACTTGTTCCCGTTGAGTTTAATATGCCAAGCAACTTAAGAGCATTAGCAGTCATTACGAACATATCTTCTCTTTTAATAGGATCGTTAGGATCAAATTTGTTATCACCAACTCCTGAAACAATTCCAAGTTTTTTAGCTATTCCAACAGAATTATAATAGTAATTTAATGCCTGAATGTCACTGAAATTTTGATCGACTTTCGCAGTCAATCCAATGGCTGCCAAAAGCATAGTTATATAATCTGCCCTAGTTATCTTAAGATTCGGACTAAACAAGTTTTTTGATGTGCCATTAGTAACACCTTTAGATGCAAGAACCTCTATTGCATTTTGGGCCCAATTACCACTTATATCACTAAATGTTTTATGAATAAATGCTTCTACATATTTCCCTGAATGTGTTGTTCTAAATATCAATTCCCCTGATTTAGTACCATATATAGAGTTTGGTATCGGTGAAACTGAACCATTGTTATCAATATACAATGCAACAATATGATCCAAGTCTTTCAATTCCTCAGAAGTAGGTGTATAAGGAATCTCTATTACTACATGTGAATCAGGATTATTCCAAGAAATACTAGTACCATCTATCTTTATACTAAAGTCTATGCCTGCTCCAATCCTATCAAACTGTTTTAATTCATTTCTTAATTCTAACTTATCAATGTTTTTGAAGCTAAAAGTTATTTCTTTTGATTGTTTTATTTCATCTTCATTAAACATATTAGTCGGAATTATAGCTGTAGCACTCCCCATTGTAAGTTGAACTTCCTGCTTTTCATCATTTGATGCTAAAAACGGCGCTGGGAATATAATATCGTACTGTTTCAAGTCATCAAATTTAGGTATACTTATTACAACATTTTTTGTCCCATCTTCGCTGGTTTTAGCATTTTTCATAGCTCTGTTTAAATCGTCAACATTTAAAGATACTGTAGAAATACCGTTAACATAATCAATAGATGGCTTTACTGATATTTCTCCATCATTAACCAAATTATTTGTATTTCCACTATTGGTATTTGTTGTTCCTGTCCCATTTTCATCATTCCCAACATTTGCACTAATAATTTTTATGTTTGTACTTGTCAATTTAGGAAATATAATGTTGCCTTCTGGTGCTGTCCCTAATTGCGCACTTCTAATCATAATATAACCACTGGTAGATTGTAAGGTTTTTTTAGCATGTATAGTAAGCTTTATTATGTCATCATTTGTACCACTTAAGCCACCAATATCAACTCCTAAAATTTTAGCAATTCCTTGTGAATTATCATAATTACTATCTATAATCATCGAGTTCCCAACGTTATCTAAACTTAAAATTTCAAATACCCTAGGATCATAATTTAATATAATATCCTGGCTATATACTGCTTGAGAAACATCAGATATACTTACCTCTGCGGTAAAATCTTCCCCTGCAAACACCGAATTTGGTGACGATAATGTCATTGTCGCTGTTCCTTCTACAGCAATTGTATTACTTGACAGTGCGGCATCAATATAATTACTTCTGTCACTATTAGTTTGCAATTTAGCTTCTGAAATTGAAATATTACTATACGTTAATTGATCAATTATTTTTGCGTTAAATGTTAGACTAATTAAATTAGTGTCTGTTGTTAACCCTTTACTATTTACAGCATCAATTATAATAGTCCCTGGTGTTTCATTATATACCTTTGAAATTATAGTATTATCATCTGTTGCAGTAGCTTTTACAAAATCAAAAATTTGCGGATCATAATTTATCATGATTTCCTGTGCGTAAATTGTTTGTGATATATCTTTTAATCCATAACCAATATCAAATACATCACTACTATTTACATAAGAAGGTGTTGTCAAAACTGTTGATATCGGTCCACCAATCGGATTGCCAGAATCATCGACTTGAATAAGCTGTATATCATCAAAATTACCCCAATTACCACTATTCCCATTGATAGTTAACCCAACTGTAACTTGACCATTAGTCACTTTAATTAATGGAATAGTAGGATGTTGCCATACAAGCCATCCTGAATTATGCACATCTTCAGTTAATTTGGAACCACCATAATCACTTGCAAATAACTGTAAACTATTTTCACCTCCACCACCATCTACGTACGCACTTAATTGATAATATCCATTTTTTAGCCCAGTTATTGTTTGTGATATTGTAACTGTAAATGCATTATCACTCCAATAATTCAACGAATATTTACCTGAATGCGCATTAGCAGCATTTTTATCAATTTTTACTGCCGATGTATCTCCTGATACATTCCAATTTGTTAATGATCCATCTTCAAATCCTGGATTTTGCACATAATTTATTAAACTTGTTACCGCAACAGTAGCTATCGCTTTATATCTTATGCCAGAAACCGTACCTATTATAGTGAAGCTTCCCGGCTGAGCATATTTACTTGGATCAATATTTTCCCAAATAACTGATGCCGGTTTAACAGATCCATCATCATAGACTATATTTACAGTTGTTGGTAATACAGGTGCCTGGTTAACTGTTGTTGATACGTTTACGGGTTCTATAGACAATACTTGTGGAATTATAGTTCCTTGGTTACCTGATACAAGGTTAAAAACATCAATCGATGGCAATGCATTGCCATTAAAATCAAACAACGCTTGATTTTCCCACCCATCACCTTCACCTGTTTTCCATCCTGCTCCAACAACTGGAATCCAATCTGGTTCCCAATAAAAAACACCTAACCCTTTATTATTTGGAACCTGTGACACAGCCGCCATCACATCTCTAATTGCAGTAGCTTGTCCTTCAACTGATGCTTTGTATCCTCCAATTGCTTCTTCCTTGCTTCCAAAGTTATTTTCAGTATTATCAGCATTATTCAATGTATAAGCATATGCAGTTTCAGCAATAACAATATCTTTATTATATCTTTGACTTATATCATTGATATTATTTTTCAATTCATCAAGTGTTCCACTCCAATATGGATAATACGAAAGCCCTATAACATCAAAATCTGTAACTCCCTGATTGTAAATTAAATTATCAAAAAACGAGCGATAAAGCGCATTATTCCCTCCATTTGACAAATGTATCATGATTTTTATTTTTTTTTCTGGATCATTATTGTTTGGATCGTTATCTCTTACAGCTTTAATACCTTGCTGTAATAAAGCAGCAAGTCCGGAATATCCACCTGCTCCCTCTCCCGAAATCTCACCATCAGGCCATAAAATACCATTATCTATTTCATTTCCTATCTGAACCATATCTGGTAACACATTATTAGCTTTCATATCATTTATAACTTTAGCTGTAAAATCATATACATCTTCCTGAAGTTTCGTACCATGATCATTAGCCCAAGCTGCTGGCTTATTTTGCTTTCCAGGATCGGCCCAAAAATCACTATAATGAAAATCTAGCAAAAGCTTTAGTCCAAGTGCCTTAGCTCTTTTTGCCATTTCTATTGTTCTTTTTTCATCATTGTTACCTCCTCCCAATGGATTTCCACTAGAATCTACCGGATTATTCCAAATTCTAAGGCGAATCCAGTTAACACCATGATCTTTAAGAATTTGCAAAAGATCTTTTTCTACACCATTATCATAAAATTTGCCTCCACATTGCTCTATTTGAGATAGCATAGAAACATCGGCACCTTTTATAAAATCAGATCTAAGTCCTGGTATTGGGTTTACATAAAAGCTTGTATTAGTTTGTGATAAACTTATTTGTGATGAGCTTGCGTCTGCAAATGTTATGTTTGAAAAAATCATAGCTAGAATAATAATAAATACGATAATACCTTTTTTGTTATTCATTATTCTTCCTCCTCACGTTTTAAAATAAATTTAAATTATCAGCTATAAATAAGAAAATTATTTAAATACAATAAAAACAATCATTGTTTTTGTCAACCTAGTTATTTATAACAGAATATTAATGATTATTTTTTAATTCTAAATTAACTTAGAAGGATTTTATATGATTGTTAGCAAAATAAATTATTGAATTTATAGTATAGATATTATTTACATCAAAAAATTTTTACGATTTTGCTGAATATACTATGATTTGAAATAAATTGTAATATAATGTAAATCTAATAAAATTGTTATAATAAAAAACAAAGTTATGTTATGAATACTGCCAAATTATAACAATATTCATAACACTAATTTTTATTTATCTTCACAATAAACTTTCTCATTTATAGCATTATCAAAACTTTATTCCATGAGAATTTTTGAATACTTCTTTGCCTTTAAATCTACCTATATATACATATAATCTATATCTTTTGTATTCACTTCAATTTCTGCCTCATCTGAAATATATTGTGATTTTACTTTTAAAACAATTTTACCAGATTTTTCGCCTGATTTAACATATACAGCTCCTCTACCAGCTTCAAGCACTAAAGGATTTTCACCAATTAACATTCCATTTTCATTTATTTCAAATTCTACAGGTATATTGGCATACGGTAGAACAGAACCATTTTGGTCAACAATAGATACAACTACACGCGTACAATCACTACCATCGGCATAAATCTCACTATCATCAACTTTTAACAATAATTTATATGGCTTACCATAAGGCTTCAGTGTATGCTTTGAAACTTCAACTCCATCTATAATTCCAACTGCGGTAATTTCAGCATCATTGACTCTTATATCCATATAATTTATACCAACCTCTTTTAAAGAAACTTCGAATGGAGGATGTGGCAAGCTTGGAAAATCTATTCTATTTGGTTGTACTAATTTTAAAAACTTATCATTAATGTACAATTTTATAAAGTCACAATTACTAAAAATCAGTAATTTATCTCCATTTTCCTCTTCAAAAGATGGTATTAAATACGAAGCTATAAAAACAAACGCTCCATATAACTTAGGGTCAGCCTGACTCCTATAAAAATGTGCTGCAAACTTTGGAAGCCTAAAAATATCACATACACCATGATAGCAAATATTATCGCCAGAACCAAAAGGTTTTGTTGTGTTATAATCAAAGGCACACCATCCGGATGCTCCTGCTATATTTGGTACTCCATATTGTTTATCCTGTATAGTTGCGTGTAACCTGGCATGCGTAATAAGTCTTTGCAAATTGTCATATGATTTCGTCGGATACATATGGCCCATATATTCAGAGATCAAATATTTTTCATGATTTGGTAACTGTACCCTGCCTTCTAAATTATATATAAAATCATTATAAGTAAAAACATCTTCTAACTTTTCACTATTTCGTAAATATCTAACGCCTCCTGTTGGCCTGCTTCTATCCAAATCATGCGCTATTTTGTTTGTTTCTTCATAAAACTCATGATCATCTTGAGACTCATTTATTCTTACCCCCCACATGAATATACATGGATGGTTTCTATCTCTTAATATCATTTCTCTAATGTTTTCTTTTGTTATTTGTTTCCAATTTTCATCACCAATGTGCTGCCATCCAGGTATTTCCTCAAAGACCAATAATCCTATTTCATCACACCTTTCTAAAAAAGAAACAGCTTGTGGATAGTGTGATGTTCTAACGTAATTTAGTCCTAGCTCATATTTTAATATATCTGCATCTTTTCTTTGTAGCCTATCTGGCATTGCACCTCCAACATATGGAAATGTCTGGTGTCTATTTAATCCTCTTAATTTTAATGGTTTACCATTAATATAAAACTTACCATCATCTCCAAAATAAACAGTTCTTAATCCAGTCTTAAATGTATAATCATCCAATATAGTATTATCAACAATTAGTTTAACTACCACATTATAAAGATATGGATGATCTGGATGCCATGTATGAGGATTATCTATTTTTATTTTTTGAGTAACTTCTTTACCTATATCACTAACATCATTCATTGAAGACGCGCAAATATTTCCATCTTTATCTATAATTTCTGTTAATACTTTAGAACCACTTATCTTGGTTCCATCTAATGTAGTTAAAATTGAAACTTCTGCCGAATGTTTATCTAGCTTATCAACTACAAAATATACATCTTCTATATGAAATTCATTGACAATTTTAATATAAACATTTCTATATATACCTCCAAAAAGCATATAATCGACAATAAATCCTTCTGGTGGTATCTCTGGATGTTCTATTGAATCAACTTGAATTGCAATCAAATTATCAAAATCACCAAATTTTACATAATCAGTAATATCAAATTCAAAAGGAGTATACCCACCTTTATGCTCACCAACAAAAATATTATTGATATAAACTTTTGCAATTGTCATAACTCCTTCAAAATGTATATATATCTTTTTCCCTTTGTACTTTTCATCTATACGAAAATGCTTTCTATACCATGAAACAAATCTATAATCATCTTCACTAAAATAATGATGTGGCAAAATTTTATTGGCATGTGGCAAACTAACCTTAGTAAAGTTGCTCTCATCACATGAAATTTTATCACCATTTGTTATATCTTCCGAAACATACAACCAACCAATATTGAAATTTCTTATTTCTCTTTCCATAACTTTTACTTTTCCTCCTTTTTTAACAATCTTAATCAATTTAAATAATTGATTTACATAAGCATGCACTGATTACTCTTTAATTGCACCACCCAAAATACCAGAAATAAACTGCCTCTGGAATATCAAGAACACAATAATTATCGGAATTGCAGACATCGATGCTCCAAACATGATTTCGCCATAATCAATTCTTGTTGTACCATTTAATTGTGCTAATGCAACAGGAAATGTATACATATTATTTATTAATGGCCACATGAAGCTATTCCATTGATTCATAAACATATATATTGCAAGAGCACCTAAAGATGCCTTTACGTTAGGTATTACTATTTTGAAGAAAATACCAAATTCACCTAGTCCGTCAATTCTAGCAGCATCAATTAATGCATTTGGAAAAGAAAGCATATTTTGACGCATTAAGAATATTCCAAATATATTAGCTAGCCCAGGCAAAATAATTGCTTGATAAGAACCAACCCAACCTAGTTTAGTCATCAGTATAAATTGTGGTACTAATAAAACTTGATACGGAATCATCATCAATAATAATATCAGCGAAAAAAATAAATTTTTACCTTTAAAGTTATATTTAGCAAATGCATACCCAGCCATAGAAGATAAAAATACTGTTAGAAATGTATATACACTTGCAATAAATATTGAATTAAAGAATACTTTCCAGAAGTTTATATCTGCTTGCAACGTTTCATAATTTTTTATTAAACTACTTCCAATCATCAACATAGGAGGAACTTTTAATATTTCACCTGACGTATGCGTAGCTGACACAAACATCATATAAAATGGAAAAATAGAAATAATAACTCCTATGATTAATACTACATAAATAAATAATTTAACTAAAACATTAGCCTCATTGGGTTTGCTTTTCGTCATTCTACTCACTCCCAACAACTTTAAATTGAATGTAAGATAATATCGCTATAATTATAGCTATCACATAACTTATTGCAGCGGCATAACCAAAATTAAAATATCTAAAACCCATGTTATATAAATATTGTGCAACTGTTATTGTAGCATTACTAGGTCCACCACCTGTTAATATATAAGGTTCATCAAATAACTGTAACGTACCTATCGTAGATGTTATTGTACAAAATAGAATTACAGGCTTAATGAGAGGAACTGTAACAAACAAAAATTTTTGAATAGCATTAGCACCATCTATGTCACATGCTTCGTATATATCCTCCGAAATACCTTGTAATGCTGCTAATAAAATAACCATATTGTATCCTGTCCATCTCCAAGTAATAGCAATAATTACTGATGCTTTTGATGAATATTGGCCATTCAACCAATCAACTATTGGCAAATGGAATAATCTTAATAAATAATTGATAAAACCAAAATCCGTATTTAAAAATAATTTAAAAACTATAGAATATGCTACTAAGCCTATCAACGCAGGAAGAAAAAATGAAATTCTGAAAAATTGTTTAAACTTTATAAATTTATTATTTAATAATGTAGCCAGAATCAACGCCAATAATATCATAATAGGTACTTGTATAATTAAATAAATAAATGTGTTTTCTAATCCTTGAATAAAAACATCATCTTTAAAAAGCATTGTATAATTTTCTAAGCCTACAAAAATATATTTACCATTATCAAACTTTTGAAAACTAAGAATTAGTGAATATATTATTGGATATACCATAAAAATCAAAAATAATATTATTATAGGCAAAATGAAAAAATAAGGTGCATTATTCGAATCAATTTTAAATTTTCTTTTATTAGCAATTGGAATCATCATATACCTCCATTTTTACATTTGTACAGCTGCATTGCAGCTGTACAAATGGTTTTTTATAATCATTTACCTATTTTATTTTCAATGTCTTTTTGTAAATTGTCTAAAGTTTGTTTAACATCTTTATGCAGGAGTAAGATAGATCCTTGTGCATCAACTACACTTGTTTCTGTTTCTGCAAAATTTTCTGTAAAGTTTGTGCTACCAGGTATTTTCTTTGCTATATCAGCAAATAATGCCCAAATTTTCTGTCCTCCCGTATATTCAACACCTTCTTCAAATACAGGATCATTGTATAGCTCCACAAGTGACGGGAATAAACCATATTTAGTAAATCCAATTTTAGCAATGTCTTTATCAGTCATAGCAAATTTCGCAAATTCAACAGCAACTTTCTTGTTTTGAGAAGCATTTGGAACCATCAATGATGAACCACCATATACTGCAGCAGTATTATCTCCTTCTTTAAAAGCTGGTAATGGCATAACAGCCCATTTTCCACTTAATTCAGGCGCTTGATCCTCTAGAGTTCCAATCATCCAAACCCCAGCCACAGTTGTTGCTACATATCCATTTTTAATTGCTGTTACTCCAGCATCCCATCCACTATTGTTATATACTATTCCTGCATCTACCATTTTCTTAATTTCTGTCATTGCATTGATTGATTCTGGCGAATTTAATATAGGTTTGCCATCTTTGTCAAAATACCATGAATTTTGCTCGTTAAGCATAACCTTATACACGCCATCATCAGATTTTTCATCAATATTTAACATTTTTACTTTACCATTAGTGCTTTGGGTTATCTTTTTACCTGCTTCTATATAATCATCCCATGTCTTTATACTATTAGGATCAACTCCAGCATTTTTAAAAATATCTGTTCTGTAAAAAACTGCTGCAGGACCTACATCCCATGGTATAGCAACAATTTTACCATCTACTGTGTCAACAGCCATTTTTGATGAGACAAACTTATCTTTTATAGGCGTTAAATCAGATGTAAAATCATAAAAACCGTTTGGAAATTTTTTTGCAAATCCAGCAATATGATCATCCTGAACAGTAACAACATCTGGTAACCCAGAACCTGCCGCTAATCCAACAGTCAGTTTGTCATAAACGTCAGATTGGCCCATATCCTTAATATTAATTTTTACATTCGGATACAATTTTTCAAACTTATTTGCTGCTTCTTGTAATGTTTTAGCTGCAACATTCCAGCTCCATACTGTTATTGTACCATTTAAATTGTTACCACTTCCAGATGACGTCGTATTTGAAGATGATTTATTGTTAGAAGAATTACCAGCCGTACTACAACCACTCAAAAACATAGAAAGAATAAAAATTGTCGACATTACAACTAACAAAAATTTTTTCATTTAACTCACCTCGTTAAATTTTTTAATTTAGAATAAGGTTTACAAATAAATCAACGGATAAATAAATTATTTAAACTATCACCCCTTTCACTGGATAATAAACAATTTCATACTTACAAATATAACCAAGAAACTAAAAGTATAATTTAATAATGTAAGTTTTTAACTTTTTATTGGACAACAATATACTATGTTGTAAAAAAGAAAACCTACATAATTGACAATTAAAAATAAAATAGAAAAAGTTCATATTTAATTTCAATAATTGCCTTAAATTTTGTATATTATCATATTAAATTCGATCCTAAATATCATTCTAAATTTAACAGTTAATTAAAATATTTTATTAACTTGTTAATATACACCTTTTATAAAATTTTTATTATCCTCCATTCTTACTAATTATATTTTTTAAAAATTTCTATTTTGCAAATGCTAACAATTATCTTCTCATATTCCTTTATATATTTTATATTCGACGTCAATTAAAAAAATCCTTCTTTTTTAATCCTAATTTATTAAAAATTTTTATTAACTTTTTGCTCTTTCAACTTTCATATCTATTATAACATAAGTAACAATTAAAATCGAGAATTTCCAAATCATTTTATAATATAATAATTAAATAATTATTTTTTATTAATCTATATATCTTCATATTCCTCAAAGTCATACACATTGCCGTTTTCTATATCTTTTAATCCTCTTTCTATAGATTCCATCAATTCTTTATCATTAAGTATTTCATCGTCTTCTGCTTCATCCTTTAATTTTAAAAATTCTATAAAATCAATCACTTCTGCGATCTTATCTTCAGGCAACTCTTCAATAATGTCCAATACCTTCTTCTTCAAAGTATTATCCATTTTCAACACCACTGTTATTATTATTTTCTTTTATTATAATTTATTTTTCCTCAAATAAAAAGTGCAGAAGAAATGTCCTCTGCACTATCCATCCTATTTTAGCATTCAAGGTATTTTTTAAGGGTATTTCTCACTGCGCCGGTATCAGATATAAGCTCTTTAAAATAGCCTTCTATCATTTCGCCTAATCCTGCTTCGTATAAATCGAGTCCAAATATTTGCTTGTTTGATAAAATCGGTCTTAGGTTGTCCTTAACTGATTCTCCGTCCCCAAGCTTTATATTTGACACATGGGATTTCAAATCATTTAAAAGCGGATCTGGGCTTAGTGCCATTTCATTGCCGTTATCATCAATACCCATCAAATACCTGCACCATCCTGCTATGACTAACGGTATATACTTTAAGCTTTTTACATCAAGATCGCTTCTTTGCATGTATGATTTTATCGTCTCTCCAAACCTTATGCCCATCTTTTGCGATGTGTCTGTGGCAATTCTCTGAGGTGTATCAGGCATGTACGGATTTGGCAGCCTTACTTCGATTACTTCTTTTATGAATTCTTCTGGGTCAAGCACTTTAGGATTTATGACAACAGGCATGCCTTCTACATATCCCACTTTTTCAACAAGCTTTTTAAGACAACTATCTTTCATCTCATCAGCAATCGTCTTGTAATTCAAAAGGCATCCGTATATAGCCAATGCTGTGTGAAGCGGATTTAGGCATGTGGTGACTTTCATCCTTTCGACTTTTTCTACGGTTTCTTTATCAGTTAAGATGACCCCAGCTTCTTCTAATTTCATTCGCCCATTTGGAAATTTGTCTTCTATGACAAGGTATTGAGCTCTTTCCGCATTAACAAAAGGCGCAATTACGGTATTTTTCGAAGTTGTTATTATGTCCATATCCTCTAAGCCACTGTCTTCAAGAGATTTCTTGACTATCTCATGTGGCCTTGGAACGATTTTATCAATCATACTAAGCGGGAAAGAAACCTTCGATGGATCGTTTAAGTATTTAATAAATCCATCTTCCACATAACCTTTCTTCGACCATTCCTCTGCTATAGTCATCACTGCACTTTTAAGTCTTTCGCCATTTCCAGAAAAGTTATCAAGGCTTACAAGTGCCAATGGATGCCCACCTGCTTTGTACCTTGAATAAACCAGAGATGTAAGCTTTGACACTACGTTTTTCGGCCTTTCAGGACCTGCCTCAATGTCTTCTGTGACTTCTTTTATAAAATTGCCTGAGAAATCTTTAAGATTATAGCCTTTCTCTGTTATTGTCATGCTTACTATCTGCAATGATTGATTTTTGAAGATGTCGTTTAATTTAACCCATTGAGCTTCGTTTGATGGATCTGCCATTACAATATCGGCAATGCTTCCTACGACTTCTTTTTCCAGTGTGCCATCGGCATTCATGATGACTCTCAATCCCAAATTGTCGTAAGGCTTATATATTTTCTCAGAGACTTCAAAATCGTAAGATTCAACTGCAATTATTCCTGTGTCTATAAGATCTTTGTTCAAGAGGGTTTGCATAAGCATTGCTATAAACCCTCTGAATATGTTGCCTGCACCAAAGTGAATCCATGTAGGCCTTTTCGCTGTAACATCGATCATCTTTTCTACGTCAAACTTTGGAAGCTTTATGCCTGCATCTTCCCATTTTTTTCTATCTTTTAGCTCAGCCCTTCTTAATTTCATAAATTAATCCCCCTCATATTAATCCTGCTGCCATTCGGTGTGGAATATTCCATCCATGTCAATCCTCTTGTAAGTGTGTGCACCAAAGAAATCCCTCTGCCCTTGTATCAAATTAGCAGGAAGGTTTTCCTCCGACATGCTGTAGAAATAGTCAAGAGAAGCATTTACTGTAAGCATCGGGATATAATTGTCCTTAGCAAGCTTTGTCACCTTCTTAACTGCATCTATTTTTTCTTCTAAGAATTTCACAGATTTCGCGTCAAGAAGCAAGTTATCATTGTCTTCTGAGATTATCTCCATCAAAAAGTCCAGAAGCCTTGCCCTTATGATGCAACCACCTTTCCAGATTCTCAAAACTTCTTTTAAATCTATGCCGTAACCATAGACTTTTGACGCCTCTGATATAAGCCACATGCCTTGCGAAAATGATGAAAATACTGAGAACAACAGCGCATTTTTCAAATCTTCTACGACTTCGTCTTTATTTAAGGCATTTTCAGGATAGTTTCTATTGACCATTTTCGAAAGCTTTACCCTGTCATCTTTAAAGAAGGAAAGAGTTCTGCCGACAACAGCAAGATTTAAAGATGGCGTAGGAATGCCTAAATCAAGAGACGTCTCTGCGGTCCACTTGCCTGTTCCCTTTTGCTCTGCTTCATCAAGTATGAGCTCTACCAAAGGCTTACCTGTCTTGTCGTCTTTGTGCTTCATTATCTTATAAGATATTTCCATCAAGAATGAATTAAGCTCTCCGTTATTCCACTTCTCGAAAATATCTCCGATTTCTTCACTGGTAAGCTTTAAGACTTTTCTCATTACGTCGTACACTTCTGATATTGACTGCATTATAGCGTATTCTATTCCATTGTGCACCATCTTTACAAAGTGCCCTGCAGAATCATTGCCAACATATGTGCAGCATTCTCCAGAATCAGTCTTTGCTGCTATCTTAAGAAGCAACTCCTTTACCATTTCATAAGCTTCTTTTGTTCCGCCAGGCATAAGTGACGGTCCATTTAATGCGCCAAATTCTCCGCCAGATACACCCATGCCTAAGTAATGTATTCCTTTGTCCTTTAGCTCTTTTATCCTTCTGTCAGTATCTTTAAAGTACGAATTACCGCCGTCTATTATGAGGTCTCCTTCATCAAGGTATGGCAAAAGCTCATGAATCACGTCATCTACTGGCTTTCCCGCCTTCACCATGAGTATTATCTTCCTGGGCTTTTCCAAAGACTCAACGAATGACTTTATGTCGTAGTACGGATAGATTTTCTCATCCTTTACTTTCTCTTTAACGAATTTTTCAGTCGTCTCATGTGATCTGTTGTAACCAGACAGGCTGTAACCTTTTCTGGCTATGTTTAAAGCTAAATTCTGTCCCATTACTGCAAGGCCTATCAATCCTATATTGTTCATTTCTCTTACCTCCAATTTTTATAGTTTGTTGTGAACCTCAAATAAGTTTTTAAGATCTCTTGTCATAAGCTTAAAGAATTGAAATCCCTTTTCATACTGCTGTACCTTTTCCTCTTGAGGCATAAACACTTTCTTAGTCTTCACCATCTTGTAAGTTGCCTCTAATACATCTTTATAGACTCCTAATGCACAAAATCCCAACAAAGCCGAGCCTAAAAGCTCAGGTTCTTCCACATTTGACACCTTTATAGGCAGTCCCAATACAGATGAGAAAATTTCCATCCAAAGCTCAGAGTTTGTACCACCACCTCCAGCTCTTATCTCTTTTATATTTATATTATTGTCTTTTACTGCCTCAAAAAGCATTCTCAATGAATATGCAACGCCTTCTAAACCTGCTTTTATCAAATGCCCTTTTGTGTGACTGTTTTTCAATCCAAAATAGACGCCAGAAGCTATGTTGCCAATTTCTTTGTCCCTCTCTCCTGTGATATAAGGCAGGAAAAACAGATTGGACGTATCAGCACTTAATGCTTCCTTTGTCAATTCATCATAACTCATGTTAAAGATATTGTCTCTAAGCCACCTTAAAATTATGCCTGCATTGTTGATGGCCGCTCCTACAAACCACTTTCCTGATGAAAGGTAGTAAGTTTGAAGCCTCATTAAATCTTCTTTATCTAAAACGGCTTCTGGATACGCAACTCTAAACATTCCTGTTGTGCCTATGTTTATTGCACCAACTCCATCGTCAAATGCTCCAATGCCTATTCCTACAGCGCCACCATCGTACACGCCAGGCAGCAGCTTTACATCCCCATTCAACCCTAAAAGCTCTTTCGATTTGTCGGGAAGGTCAGCTAAAATCACATCTGAAGGCACAATCTCAGGAAGCCTATCCTCGTCTATGCCTAAGGCACCAAGTGAGTAGCTATCCCATTTAAGGGTATTTATATTCATCATTCCTGTGGCAGATGATATGCTAGGTTCTGTATACGGCTTATTTAAAAGCTTTGATATGATGTAGTCTTTTGAGCTTAAAAAGTATTTTGATCTTTCAAAAATATCTCTTCTCTTTCTCTTAAGCCAATATATTTTAAAAAGCGGCGCATGGAACGTAGGAGCAAATCCAGTCCTCTTGTACATCTCATTTACGTCAATATCGTTTAGCAATTCTTCGTAAGTTTCTTTCGACCTTGTATCAAGAAGCGTCATTATGCCTGTCAATGGCTCTAAATTCTCATCGACAGGTACAAGGCCAAACATGTACGTAGACGGTATGACAAGCGAAATCGCATTCTCATAGCCTTTCGACGCTTCTTTAGCCGCTTTTACAAAAGTAGAAAACAAGACTTCAGGATCGTGTTCCGCTTTCCCGTCGTCGCCTTTAAAAAGTGGTATCTCGCACCTATAAAGGCTTAGCACATTTCCTTCCTTGTCTACGACACCTGCTTTAAGATTTGTGGTGCCTATATCTATACAAAGAGCTAATCCCCTATCCATATTAATCCTCCACGACTATAATTTTATCACTCCGTCAGGCTCTTGACCATTCAATACTTTCTCTATGTCTGATACAACTTTGTCGCCCATGCCTTTTAAGCATTCTCTTGTGTAAGCAGATATGTGAGGCGTTATCACCACATTCTCATATTTCAAAAGTGGATGATTCTCGTCTATAGGCTCGTTTTCTACAACGTCTAATCCAACACCTGCCACTTTTCCATCGTCGAGAGCTTTCATCAAAGCCTCGTTGTCTATAAGCTCCCCTCTGGCTGTATCTACAATGTAGACACCGTCTTTCATCATAGAAAATTGCTTAAATGATAGCATGTGGTAATTGCCTTTATTAAGAGATGCATTTAAGGATATCATGTCTGCTGCTTTTAAAAGTTCT
The DNA here is from genome assembly GCF_002102475.1 of Thermoanaerobacterium sp. PSU-2. Lineage (NCBI taxonomy): Bacteria > Bacillati > Bacillota > Clostridia > Thermoanaerobacterales > Thermoanaerobacteraceae > Thermoanaerobacterium > Thermoanaerobacterium sp. PSU-2. Next base: position 35,241 of record NZ_MSQD01000011.1, read on the forward strand.
TCTAATGTCTCTACAGGCTCAGCACCTCTTTCACGTATCAAACCAGATGGCACGTACGGGTCGTAAGCTATAACTTTTGCATTAAACCCATACCTGAGTATTTCACAAACTCTGCTGCCTATATTGCCAATACCTATTATTCCTATGACTTTGTCCCTTAGCTCTGCACCCATGAAGCTGGCTCTTTCACTCCACTTGCCATCTTTTACTTTTAATGAAGCTGCTCTTACTTTTCTAACAACATCAAGAAGCAATGTAACTGCCGATTCTGCTACAGCTTCTCTTTCAACATACCCATCGACTTTTGTGACGTATGTGCCTTTCTCTTGAGCACTTTTTATATCGATATTATCATACCCAATGCCATGCCTTGTAATAAGCAGCGTCTCATCCTTGTGCTCAAAAAACTCTTTATCGTAGTAAGGTTTGACGCTGGCTACAATGATAGAATATCCCATAAGCTTCTCTGCCAGTTCTTTGCCGTGCATGTCGTAAGGAAATTGAAATCTGTCAACTTCCCCAAACTTTTTTAACTTCTCCAAATGCTCAGGAAAGTTCCTGCCAAAACTGCTGGAATTTACAATCGCTATTTTCACACCCATTTTTTCTCCTCCTAAGATTTATTTTTCATAGAATATTTCTTTCAAATGGTTTTCTATGTTATCAGAAACCATTTTATAATGTTCTTCTTCATAATCGTAAAGCATGTCTTTAATCTCTTTTCCCTTTAAGTCAAGCAAAACACCAAAGGATATGTGAAAAAGCTGCTTTATCTCTGGTCTAATCATAAATTCTGGATTATCAAGCTCAGGTTCATCTTTAAAGTCATCCTTTTTAATCAAAACCTTGTACGATTTTTTGCTTTCTTCCAGATTTGATAAAGCTATCTTGTAAAGTTCTCTGTAGAACTCCTTGTCAGATTTGTAAATGAGATTTACAGCCTGTAGCCAACTTGTGCCAGACGTCTTTATGTGAAAATTCTTCTCAGTTGTCTGGCTAAATACCTTGTAAATGCTAAACTTATCGCTGCCTGAATGTAAGCTAAGCTTATAACCGCCTATTAACTTCGTAAGATCGTAATGTTTTTTAAGCTCTCTTTCAAATTCATTTACATCTCCTACGTAGTCAATGGCCTTTTCAAATTCCCCAGGAAATTTAGGTGCAATGCTAAAAAAGTCGATGCCATTCCGATGGAGATACTCTGCTACAAAAAGGTGATCCTCCAAAGTCGTCACTTTTCCGCCTTCATCGATGGAGATTTCAAGGTCAAAGTCGTTAAGTTTTTCTTTTAAGATGTCATTTACTTTCTCCACAAACTTCATTGCAGTTTCATAGGCTACAGCAGACTTTAAAAGCTCGTCTTCTAAGACTAAATGACCACCAAAACCCACATTTAGAGATTTGCCTGAAAAGTCTTCCACAATCTTTCTGCTTACATCTGACAATGTTTCTGCCTTTTCTTTGATTTCTGATGGCGTAGCACCGCTTACATCAAAAAGCTGTTCACTTAAGTCCAGCGTGTACATGGTGTAACCGGCATCTATGCCTTCTAAAAGGTACTTCTCATCCTTTATATGGTCTGCATCAGCCCCATAATGGCCTATATATCCTGTCTCCAAAACACCTAACACTACTTTTAAAAGCACATCTTTAAAGTCCCTGTTTGTCTTTACAAGCTCTCTTGGGGATTGCTGCACCAAAATAGGGAATACATTGAATTTTTTTAAAGCATCAAGCTGTGCTGCCGTCGCCATCCCAAGCCTGTCACCTGTGCCAAATGAGGCATTTTCCCTGCATATAGTAGGCCCTATGTGAAACCTGCCGTTTAATGTCACATAGTTATCGAAGGTAAAAGGATAAACATTAAATTGGAGGCTGTCGCTTATTTTCTTATTCTCTGAAAAGTATGGTTCTTTAAGCTTCAACTCGTCATTAGACAGTATGCCGATCATTTTTTCCTTTTGCTTTTTCACTACAAATATATATGTGTTTTCACCAAGCTTCCTTAAAGAATCTGGATATATCTGAAACCCGCTTTCTTTAAGCACAGATGATACATTTCCAACCATTTCTCATCTCTCCTTTCAAATCGAAAAACATGCTAATTAGCCAAATCTATTACAACATGATTTTTCAAATCATCTATCACGTCCATGTTTTGCACTCCTGACGTTATAACCCTATCAACATCACCTATATTGCAAAATGACACCATAGCATCTTTGCCAAATTTACTGCTGTCGACGACGACAATCGATGTTCTTGAAGATCCAATCATAGACCTTTTGACTTCTGCCTCAAAGATATCAGACGTGGTAAATCCCTTTTCTAACGACACTCCTGCTGCTGCGAGGAAGGCAATGTCAGCATTGTACTTTTTTACGTACTCTACAGCATCTGGACCTATCAAAGAATAATTGACGTTTTTAAGATTTCCGCCTGTCACGTGTAAAGTTATATTTGTGTTTCTTGCAAGTTCGGCAGCTATGTTAAGTCCATTTGTTATAACTGTGATGTTCTTTAAGCCTTTGTAGTTAATATACCGTGCTAACTGATAAGTAGTAGACCCTGCATCAAGAAAAATGCTCATTCCCTCTTTAATCGCATCTATTGCTTTATTGGCTATCTTCTCTTTTTCTTCGATGTTTTCTTCCATCCTGAATAAAAGTGGAGGAACAACGATGTTTTTCTTCAGCACGCCACCGCCGTAGTTTCTCTCTATAAACCCTTCTTTTTCAAGCTCATCTAAGTCTCGCCTTATGGTCTCATCTGACACTTGAAACATCTCACAAAGCTCTGATACTTTCACAGATTTTTCCTTCATGAGTATTTCTTTTATCTTATTTCTTCTCGTGGAAGCCAGCATATGACACCATCCTATACAAATTATCATCTATCTTAAACTCATCATTATTATCAAAAAGAACGAATAACTTTTTCTAACTCTATATTAACATATATTCGACGTAAAACCAACAATTCCTCCTCAAAATCCAAAAATTTTTGTGTGGTTTTTGTGGAATTATTGGATTGCGGTCTCGTATTTACCCTTAAGATACGAAATCCCACTTTGTATAAATGTGCCTTTTGTGTTTTCCATCAAGATGTTTATATACGGTTTTGCGTACTTTAAAAACTTGAATATTGTTTCGTAATCCAGCAGTCCCTCACCTACAGGCACAAATTCAAACTTTCCTTCATTCATCGAAAAATCTTTCGCATGTACTGCTACAATCCTATCTCCAAGCAATCTAAAGGCCTCTTCAAAAATAATCTTTTGGCTTTTGTAATTTTCCTCAGTCAAAAGGTTGGCCGGGTCAAATATGACTTGCAAATTGCTGGACTTTACATCATCTATAAGCCTCCTCATGACTTTGGGAGAGTATATGGGATGGTTGACACCTGGCTCTATGCCCACTATGACTCCAAATTTTTCAGCTTCCTCAACTAATTCAGATACGCTTTTTACCACTTCATTGTAAGCATCTTCTGTGAAATTATCAGTCGTGTATCCCATCTTCTCATGCACATTGCCTGTCTCTGTAGCAACAATGCTGCAACCAAAATCCCTTGCATACCTTAAATGTTCTTTAAAAAGCTCCAATAACAACCTCCTTTCGCTTAAATCTGGATGAATGATGTTTACATAGCAGCCCAACACTGCGATTTGAATGTTATGACTTCTGAAATGGCTGCATATATAGTTAGCCAAGCCTGGTGTCAGACTTCCATTTTTAATGTTAAGTTCTGGAAATAATTTATTTAAAGCCAATTGAACTGAAGAAAGTCCCAATTTCGAAACCTCTTCAGGCAGTCTTTCCAAAGATAATCCTATTAGATCATGTGCTCTTATTCCTAAATTCATAAAATGCACCTCTACACAATTGCTTTTTGCCACTTGGTACCCCTAAGCCTTATAAGGTAAAGAGTCCCTCTTACTGCCCAATCTGTAAACATGCCTATCCATACTCCTACAAGTCCAAATTTCATCACTACTCCAAGTACATATCCTAAAACTATCCTAAAGGCCCACATGCCTATTATAGATGTCATCAATGTGTACTTGGCATCTCCTGCACCTTTTAAGCCTGCAGGCAGCACAAATGACAATGACCATAAAACCATACAAGCTAAATTAAGTCTAACGACTTTCACAGCGATATCTATGACGTCCTGATTTGTAGTGTATATAGATACAAGAAATCTTGCGAAAGGAAACGACACTGCACCAAGTATACCCATACATATACTGGCAAGCCAAGTCATGTAGTAAAGGGACTTTTTTGCGGCTACAGGATCGCCACTGCCCATATCCTGTCCTACGACTATAGTAGAAGCTATGCTTAAAGCGTTGCCGGGAATATTGAATATCTGTTGCACAGAAAAACCTATGGAATTTGCTGCAATTGATGCAGTGCCAAAAAGCACAACAAATACTTGCGTTATCAATTTGCCACCGCTAAATAGAAGCGACTCAAGGCCGGCAGGAAGTCCTATGTTAAAGATAGATCTAAGCATTTTCATGTCAGGTTTGTAATGGCGCAAATCGTAAAGCTTCACAACACTTGTACCCTTAATCAAGATGTACAATGCTACTATAGCACCAATAAGTCTGGACAATCCTATGCCTATTGCAGCACCTTCCACACCTAAGCCTTTGAGATTAATCATCTTTATGCCATATATGAATGCATAACTTAATATGACGTTTAAGACATTTATAAACACGTTTATATACATAGGTGTCTTTGTGTCGCCAGCACCTCTTAATACCCCAAATGCTACCAACTGAGCTGTTATAAATGGGTATGTTACAAGGCTTATGCTTAAATACAATATAGCATTGTCAAATACGATTTTTTCTGCTTTGCCAAAAAGCAAAAGCACTATAGGATGCCTTAAAATCCATATGAGAATCGTAATAAATATGGTTATAAGCTCACCTGAATACATTATCTGTTTGCTGGCTTCATTTGCCGCTTTTTGATTTTTCTGCCCCACATACTGTGCTACAACGACAGTTCCACCAACTGCAAGAGCCGAAAAGAATCCTATTAAAATGTTATTTATAGAATCAGCCATCCCGATAGATGAAATTGCCTCTTTCCCAAGTCTGCTGGCCAATATGGTATTTATTATTCCCATAGAGCTTATAAACGTCTGCTCCGTTATTATAGGTCCAATAAGTTTGAGTATGTCTTTCTTGATAATCATCTATTAACATCCTTTTAGCTAAATTCAAACTGGAAATATAACCCTTGACACATAAATAACCAAAGTCAAAGTGATAGTGCTAAGCAGTGTAGAAACCATGACCAACTGCGACGCATAGTCTTTGCAATTATCAAATTCTACGGCAATTAAAGCAGTGTTTACTGCGGAAGGAGTAGAAGATGATATCATCAATGCCTGTGCCACAACGCCAGAAAAGCCGAATATCTTTATTAAAAGAAATGCGATTATAGGGCCACCCAATAGCCTTGTGACTGCTGATAAATAGACTTCCTTGTTTTTAAAGCTTATATTTGTATACGAAAGTTGAGCGCCTAAAGATATAAGTGCAAAAGGCACAAAAGCATTTTTGATGTACTCAGCAGCAGGCCATATTGGTATTTTTGTCAAATCGACAGGCAACAGTTTTAAAAGCAAGGCCGCTGGAATTGCGTAAATTGTTGGCATAGAAAATATCTTTTTCATGCTGTCTTTAAAGTCCATAGACGCACTGCTGGCCAGAAAAAATCCTATGCTGTTTGTAGATATGTTTTGTATCAAAAGCACCATTATCTGTGCGGTAATCGCCATGTTGGCGTAAGGAGTCTTTCCATGTATCAAATACGGTCCCGTAGTAAACACAAGTGTTATAAGCGACAGCCCTATATTGCCGGAATTGTAAAACATGATGGAATTCCTAAAGGCATTTTTATAGCCTTTGTCATAGTTTCTAAACTTAGCTATGATGCTGCCGATTGCCACATTTGCCAGAAGCATAGATATGGCAAATACCAACACTTTCATCATGTCTAATGGTATCTTAGTAGTATAAATATTTACAAATATGAATCCCGGAACAAAGACGTAAAAATTTATCTTGCTAAAGGAATTTACGTCTAACTTAAACTTGCTGCCAAGGACATATCCTATAAATATTATCAAGAATATAGGAAGAATATCAGATGTCAAAATGTAGTAAAATATTCTCACATCATTCACCTTTGCTTTTCAATTTACAATGTCACACCTGACTTGAAAATGGCGATTTCTTTGAAATTATTCTTCTCATTGTTGACTTTATCGCCGCTGGCTACTTTTAAAACGTAGTTTACCAATCTATCTAAGACTACATCTATCCCTTCATCTTCTATGAGCGTTCCTGCGTTAAAATCGATCCAATTTTTCTTCTTTCTATAAAGCTCCGTATTAGTAGAAATCTTTAAAGTAGGCACAAATGTACCAAAAGGCGTTCCCCTTCCTGTTGTAAAAAGTATCAAATGGCATCCTGATGCGGCTAAAGCTGTAGAAGACACAAGATCGTTGCCTGGGCCGTACAAAAGGTTAAGTCCTCTCTTTTTCACTGTATCTCCATAATCTAAGACATCTACCACGATTGATTTTCCACCTTTTTGAACACAGCCTAAGGACTTCTCCTCCAATGTAGTTATACCGCCAGCCTTGTTTCCAGGCGATGGATTTTCGTATATAGGTTGATTATGTTCTAAAAAGTACTGCTTAAAGCCATTTATCATATTGACAGTCCTGTTGAAGACATCTTCATCTTGGCATCTTTCCATGAGAATCTGCTCTGCCCCAAACATCTCCGGAACTTCCGTCAAAACCGCACTGCCTCCATGGGATACGAGAAAATCTGTAAATGCACCTAACAAAGGATTCGCAGTTATGCCTGAAAATCCGTCAGAACCGCCACATTTAAGCCCAACAACCAACTGACTTATGTCTACATCGACTCTTACATCCTCTTTCATCTTCTGATACAACTCTTTTAAGAGCTTCACTCCTTCTTCGATGTCATCGTCAACTTCCTGGGCAATCAGAAACTTAACTCTTTCCTCATCGTATTGACCTAAATTTTCCTTAAAAGAAGGTATGTTGTTGTTTTCACAGCCTAAACCCAAGACTAAGACACCGCCGGCATTTGGGTGCTTCACTATATCTGATAAAATTTTTCTGGTATTTATGTGGTCATCTCCCAACTGGGAGCACCCATAGCTGTGTTTAAATATCTGGATATCATCGATTCCTTCGATTTTGACTTCTCTTTTAAATCTCTCTATTATCATCTCTCCTATGCCATTTACACAGCCTACCGTAGGAACGATCCAAAGTTCGTTTCTTATGCCAACAGCGCCAGTTTTCCTTTTGTACCCTTTAAACGTAATGGTATCATCATACTCCATAGCTGCAACAGCTTCTTTTTTATCATAAACGTAGTTTAAAATATCTCCTAAGTTCGTCTTAATATTATGGGTATGAACCCATGCACCTTCAGGTATATCTGAAAGTGCATGTCCTATGGGGTAACCGTACTTTACAACGTCATGTCCTTCTTTAATCTCCTTTAAAGCAAATTTATGGCCTTTTGGCACATCATCGACAATGACTAATGTCTTATCGCCTAACGGAATAACATCGCCTTTTTTTAAATTTCTCAAAGCGACAGCCACGTTGTCTGAAGGGTTTATTTTTATGAAATCTTTCATGGTTACTTTAGCACCTCTTTTAAAGACTCTTTTATGCCGTTCTTCTCAATCGAATAAAGATACTCAGTAACAGCATCATTTAACCCAGCTATTTCATTTAGGTCCATCTTCCACACTTTATCGTACGATAAAACATTTGTTACAATATCCTTTATTCCTTCACGACTGCCATCAAAGTCTTTCCACAGTTCTTGATACATCTTTAATATGTCAGGATCGTCGTTTAATGGTATTGCTTCATCGCCTCTTTTCCCTTTGTAAAACTCTATATATGCGGAAAGGGAAAATACCAGTTTTTTAGGTAGTTCTCCATATGCTTTTACGTACTGGAGAAGTGAGGGAAGTACCCTCGTCTCATATTTTGACATGGAATTTAAAGCAATGCTCATAAGGTAGTGCTTAACGTAAGGATTTTTAAACCTGTCGAACACTTCCCCAATAAATTCTTTAATTTCATCATCCGGCAAATCCAATGTCTTCATGATCTCATCGTAAGCCACATCTTTGATGAATTTTCCTACAACATCATCTTCCATGGCTTCCCCAACAGTGTCAATCCCGTAAAGATACGCCACAGGTACCATAGTTGTGTGCAGTCCATTTAAGATTCTCACTTTTCTGTCGCGATACGGGGTCACATCATCAACAAATCTTACATTTAAGCCTATCTCCCTTGCAGGAAACTCTTTTTCAATCCATTTAGGTCCCTCTATAACCCACAAGTGAAATAATTCTCCCACATCGATCAAACTGTCTTCATAACCCAATTCCTTTTCAATTTCTGCAGCATCATCCTTCGGGTATCCTGTCACGATCCTATCTACAAGGGTTGTGCAAAAAACATTCCACTTCAAAACCCAGTCGGCAAATCCTTTTTCAAGATTCCAATAATCTACGTACTTAAGAACCATCTCTTTTAGCTTTTCACCGTTTCTGTCAATAAGTTCACAAGGAAGAATTATAAGCCCTTTGTCACTTCTGCCATTAAAATATTTATACCTTCTATACATGAAAGCAGTAAGTTTTGCAGGAAAACTGTTGTGTGGAATAGCATCAAACGCATCATTTTCATCAAATGCAATGCCTGCCTCTGTAGTGTTGGAAATCACAAATCTTATGGTTTCTGATTCAGCCACCTTTAGAAAAGCCTCGTAGTCATCATACGGATTAATACCTCTACTTATGCTATTTACAACTTTATAAGTCCTTTTAGCCTTTCCATCTTTTATCCCTTGAAGTATAAGGGTATAAAGTCCATCCTGCTCATTTAATTTATCCACCAATCCACCTCTTAAAGGCTGCACAACGACAACGCTGCCATTAAAAACACCTTTTTCATTCATTTCGTCAATCATCCAGTCTGCAAACGCCCTTAAAAAATTTCCTTCACCAAACTGTACAACTTTCTCTGGATATCTTTTATAATCCTTATATACCTTCGACGATAACCTCATCATTTTCTTCCTCCTTAGTTCGATTTTTAGCACACGTGAACATTTTATTTTAAAAAAAATATTTCATTGAATTTCATTGTCAATATTTAACTTTGTAAAAGGCTCTGTCAAAGCACCTTCTACTACAACATTTTTCAATCTAAGGTTTTTAATGTTGTTAAGGTAAAAACCATTTCTACACATTTCTTCTACAAAGCTAAGCATCTCAGGATAATCAGGCTTAGCGCTTAAATCAAAGCTTACATAGATATTCTCCATATCAACTCTCTCAATTTTCCTCTCTGGAAGGCCATACATGTATCCTGCTGCAACCTGAGTATCAATGCATGTTATATTTTTTAGATAAATATTGCCGACATATGGCGTCCTGTCATCTACAGGAAGCTTTTCCTTGCTCCACACGTATTCAGTCTTACCATCAGCATCGCAAAAGTAAAAGCTATTTATAGTAAAAGGCGTTAAAACCCCTTCCATTCTGATGTTTGATGCGTGTATCTCATCTATGATTCCGGTCTTGCCTCTGCCTCTTCTGGTCTTTATGCGTATGCCGCGGTCTGTCTTTCTAAATATGCAATTCTCAACATGGACATTTTTTACACCGCCTGACATCTCGCTTCCTATTACGACAGCACCATGACCGTATTCCATAAGGCAGTTTCTTATGATAAGATTTTCTGACGGCATAGGAAGCCTTTGGCTTACAGACAACTTGCCTGACTTTATGGCAATGCAGTCATCGCCAACGGAAAATCTGGTGCCTGCAATGAGGACATCTTTACACGACTCAGGATCGAGACCATCAGTATTTGGTGCATCTTTCGGATTTTCGATGTTCAAATTCACAAATTTAAGGTTTTGCGACATTAAAGGGTGTATCGTCCACGACGGCGAATTCTTTATTGTGATGCCTTCTATCAGTACGTTTTTGCACTTGCTTAAATAAACTGTTCTCGGTCTCCATGCGATTCTTTTAACTTTCGCGTCGTACCACCATGTATCAAAACTGGAATTGCCGTCTATAATACCATCGCCTATTATATTAACATTTTCCACAGAGATGCCAGTTATGAGGCTTGCAAACATATCGTTTGCTTCCCCTTCCCAAGATCCCAAATAGCCATTTTTAAATTCTTGGCTATCTATCTCCCCTGGAAGGATAGGGTACATTTCCCTCTCTTTTGCCCCTAATAACACAGCACCTTTACCTAATTCTATCGTTATATTGCTTTTTAAAAAAATCGGGTATGTCAAGTAAACACCTTCAGGAAAATACACCCTTCCTCCATCAGGACACGCCATTATGGCTGCTTGTATAGAAAAAGTATCAAGACGCTTTCCATCACCAACAGCACCAAAGTCCTTTACATTAATATACGCTGTCTGAGGTTTTGTCTGTTGGAATACAGTTAATCTTTCTTTTGTTTCTTCGTTCTTTAGTGTAATTTCGTATTGACTGTTTGGCTTTAAATTTTTTACCGTCCACACACTCCTATCGACATCGCCCATATAATCTGAATTAACGTACAACTGATACTTTTTCTCTAAATAATAAGGCTTTGAACCTTTCAATTCAAACGTAATTGTGGTAGATGTAGTTGATATGACATTTAATTCTTCCAATCGAATCACTCTTTCTTTAAAGAATCATCCCTTTAATCCGCTTGTAGATATACCTTCAACAAAATACTTTTGAGCCGAGAAGAATACTACGATTGAAGGTATAAGAGCTATAACCGACATTGCGATTATCTTGTTCCACTCAAAGTTGCCTGACGTAGCATCCATTGCCATCTTCAAAGCTATTGAAACAGGGTACTTGCTGACGGTTGAAATGTAGATAAGAGGCCCCATGAAGTCATTCATAGACCACATAAACTGAAATATCGTTACAGACACAATTGCTGGCGTAATCACAGGCAGCAATATCCTCGTCAGTATCGTAAATGAATTACATCCGTCTATCTTTGCAGCTTCATCAAGCTCCTTTGGTATTCCCCTCATAAACTGTATAATCATGAACACGAAAAACGCTTCTGCCGCAAATATGTCATTTGCATACAGAGGAACAAACGTGTCCAGTAAATGCAATTGCTTCCATAAAAGATATAGCGGTATCCTTAAAACGATCTGTGGCAAAAACATCGTTGAAATCAGTATTGCAAATAAAGGCTTTTTAAACGGAAAATTAAATCTTGAAAAGCCATATGCTGTCAATACTGATGAAACAACTGTAAAAATCACTTTAGGGATGACGTACTTAAAAGTATTCATGTAGTACGTTGCAAATGTGTACTGAGTGCCTGTTATCCAGCCTTTTACATACGGCGTAAAGTCTATCCTTTTTGGTATGAAACTTATTGATGAGAATATCTCGCTGTTTGTCTTAAATGAGGCTCCTACAAGCCAGACAATCGGATACAGCATTATAATAGCGCCAATTGTCAGTATCGCATATCTAATTGCCAAATTGACTTTTCTTCTGAACTCTCTCTTTCTATACCCCTTATCCATCCTAAGGTTTACATTGTTGAATGCTGTCTCATTGTTCATTATGACTCGCCTCCTCCTTCATCTGAATAAAACACCCAGTACTTCGACGACGAAAATACAAACATTGTAAATATCATTATTATTATGAAGAGGAACCATGATATAGCGCTGCCATATCCCATATTGAAGAACTTAAATGAGTTGTCGTAAATCATCATTGGCAAAAGATACGTCTTATACAGAGGACCACCTTGCGTTATCATGTAAGGTCCATTGAATTCCTGGAAAGCTTGTATTAACTGCATTACCAAGTTGAAAAATATTATAGGTGTCAAAAGCGGTATGGTGACCTTAAAGAATGTTTTGATCTTGCCTGCACCGTCAACTGCCGCTGCCTCATAAAGCTCTTGTGGTATATCCTTTAAACCTGCCAAGAAAATCACCATGGTAGAGCCAAATTCCCATACCCTTAAAGCGCTTATGGTAAATATCGCTCCTAGACCTGTGGAAAACCAACCTACTGGTTTTATGCCAAATACTCCCAGAACCTGATTTACAAGCCCTGTATTTGCAAATACAAACTTCCACAAAACAGCTATAGCAATATTTCCGCCGAGAATCGATGGGACATAATACGCAGTGCGGTAAAAATTTATTCCTCTTAGCTTGTAATTCAAGATAAATGCTATAAAAAGCGAAAATATAAGCTTTAACGGTACTGTAATTACAACATACTCCAGTGTTGCAGTAAATGACGTCCAGAATGTGCTGTCATGAAACATATTGACGTAATTTTGAATACCGATAAATTGCGGTGCATTAATAATATTGTAATTTGTGAAACTTAATATTAAAGATGTCACAAACGGATATATGGTAAATATCACAAGGCCGATAAGCCACGGCAGTATATATAAAAGCCCTATGCGCCTGTTTTCCATCAAAACCCTCCTATCAATACAAAGTGGATGCAATTAATTAAATGCGTGGAACTACAGTTTTCTCTCTGTAGTTCCACAAATTGACCACAGTGTTTTATTTTGTTATTTGACTTAGCACATTCTGAAGATTTGTATACATCTCTTTTGCGGCTTGATCAACTGTTTCTTGGTTGTAAGAAATCTTGTCTATAGTCTGATCATATACTTGTTGAAGCTTTGGATCTTCCAGATATGGGCTTAATGGCAATCCTGGCTTTGACTCCAATATCTGCAATCCTTCATACTCTAAGCCTGATATCTTTCCGTCTTTTTTAAGTGTATCTAAAGCAGCCTTGCTTACAGGTATGCCCCTATTTGTGCCCATAGCTTCTACGCCTTGTGGATCATTCAAGATGAAATTCAAGAATGTGGCTGCTTCTTTTGGATATTTGCAATCTTTATTGATGGCAAAAAGCATTGATGGCTTTAATATAGCCGCTGATGTCTTAGCATCGGAATTCATAGGAAGTCCTGCTGTCACAAGCTCCATGTTGTTCTGTTTTATTGGAGTAGCTTCTTTTGATATTGCACTTGTCCATTCAAACAAGCCTGCAAATTTGCCATTTAAGAAGCTTGGAAGCTGTGCTATTGGTGCAAGTCCATTGCCACCTTCTGCAGCTATTGACTGAATCGGAGTAGTGACTTTTTTGTCTAACAAAGTCTTGTAGAACGACAATGCTGTCTTTATATCATCTTGAGTAAAGTTAAGCTTGCCATCTGTTGTCAAGAAAGGTTTTCCTGTCTCTTGTTCTGCATAAGTCATAGCTAAAAGCCAAGAATCATAAGAACCTGTTACAATTGGATAACTGCCACTTGGGAACTTCGAAGCATCATTGATAAGGTCATCCCATGTTTTAGGTATCGTAGCACCGTATTTATCATACATGGTCTTATTTACATACAGAACTCTTCCAGTCATAGCTACCGGTATGCCATTTAGTTTACCGTTAACGGTTCCTGTAGCCAAAATATCCTTAGAATAATTGTCTAAACCCAGCTCACTTGACAGCTTGTTTAAATCGTAAAAACCATTGCCGTCTTTAGAGAATAGTGGCAACCAGTTCCAGTTTATCTGCATTATGTCTGCAGCAGTGCCACCTGCCATTTGTGTTGTCTGTTTGTCAAGGTAGCCATCCCAACCAGCATACTCTGCCTGTATCTTTATATTTGGGTATTTTTGCTCAAAAAGCTTTATAGCATTTAAAGTCGCCTGATGTCTTGTGTCATCGCCCCACCATGAAAATCTCAGCGTTACTTGTTTTGCTGGCTGGCTTTCAGATGTCTTTGTACTGCTATTTGTGTTCTTCTGGCTCGTCGAATTACCTGATGAGCCACATCCTGTAAGTAATGTGGAAATGCCTAGAGCTGCCGCAAGTGCTAATGCTACTAGTTTTTTCATAGATGATCCTCCTTAAAAAATTTTTTTATTTTTGCATATACAAAGATGTTGATTTTGACCTCCCTTTATCACCCCTTTCAAATACAGATTTAATTTATTTTAATTATTTCACTGTATGCCATCATTAATGCTCCTACGCCTTTAGGGTCGTCATATACGACTTTTTCCGATATATAGTAGTCATAGCTTCCATCTCTGTACGGATTATTGCCTAATCCTGCAACAGAACATATACCTCCAAGCGCCAATTTTCCTTCATCTTCTACAATGTATTTATTGACTGTGCCTTCAAATGCCTTTACACCATGCTCTTTATATTTTTGCGGCAAAAGGTTTAACCTTATACCCTTAAGTATGCTGTACGAAATCATCAGCGTGGCAGATGTCTCTTGATAATTTCCTTTTTCGCCGCCTTTATCTAAAACCTGATACCACATACCAGTTTTTTCATCTTGGTAAATAATGAGTCCATCTATTGCTTCGTTGAATATTTTAAGAAGGGCATCTTTTTCAGACTCCATTCTTTCATCCATCTCTTCCAGCACATCAACAAGGGCCATGACAAACCAACCTTCTGCTCTTCCCCAAAAATTCTGAGAAACACCAGTTTTTTTATCTGACCATGCTTCTTTTCTACTTTCGTCATATCCATGATAGTAAAGCTTTTTCTCATTGTCATACATAAGCCTTCTTACATTAGCAAATTGATTTACAATATCAGATAAATCTTTAAGATCGCCAAAATTTTTGATGTATTTGATGTAAAAAGGCATCACCATATACAGTCCATCAAGCCATACTTGATGAGGATATATGTCTTTGTGCCAAAAATTCCCCTCATTTGTCCTGGGCTGTGTCTTAACTTGATTAAAAATCGTCTCTATGGCTTTCTTGTACTTCTCATCACCAGTCATCTTGTAAACATCAAACAGCACTTTGCCTGAATTTACATCGTCTAAATGATGATTTTCCATGTGGTAGCCTTTTATCTTGCCGTCTTTTTCTATAAATTCATCAAGGTATTTTAATACAAATGTTTTGTACTTTTCATCATCTGTTGCACTGTACAGATCAAGTACACCTTTTAGTACACAGCCATCTTCATAATTCCACGATGGTTTGTAGCTTTTGTAATCTTTAATGTAGCCATCTATAAACTTTTCAACTTTGTTCAAAGCTTTCAATCCTCCAAATGATTTTTCAATTTCCAGCGACAATTTTCGATTAAAGCTTTTCATTTAAACTGCTTTGCACACGTTAACTGGATTTATGCGAAAATTATTTTATTGCCATTACAGAATCTCTTATCTTTAACTTTGTAGGTACGTATATCTTTTCTCCGCTGTTTTCGTCATTTTCAATCATAGTCATCAATATTTCTGCACCTTTTTGGCTGACATCTTTTATAGGCTTTCTCACCGTTGTAAGAGCAGGTATTATATACCTGCAAAATTCACTGTCATCGAAGCCTACCACTGAAATGTCATCAGGTACCTTAAGGCCTTTTTCATATATAGCCTTTATAGCACCTACCGCCATGTCATCGTTGGAGCAAAATACGGCTGTCGGTTTCTTCTTTAACTTCAAAAGCTTGTTCATGGCGCTGTAGCCGCTTTCTATGTCGTACTCCCCACTTACGATGTAATCATTGTTAATAAGTATCTTGCTTTCAATAAGTGCCTTCAAAAAGCCGTCTTTTCTGTCAACAGTCGATTTGAAGCCTTCTTTGCCTTCAATTATGGCTATATCCCTATGTCCATTTTCAATCAGGTACTTCACTGCATTGTAAGCTCCTGTCTTCTCTTCACTCAGTATATTGACTACAGATTTTTCATTGACTTCTCTATTTAAAACAACCAAAGGTATACCTTTTCTCATGACGTAGTACATAAATTCATTATCGCTTTCGCTTTGGCTTGTAAGTATGATTCCATCAAAACGGTTTTTTTCGATAGACGAGTAATCCTTATACTCGTCTATCCCTCTTATGATGAGATTGTAATTTTTTTTGATTGCACTGTTTACACCCCTTACAGTCTCATAGAAAAAACTGGGGGATGTTCCTTTGAAGATTGTAGAAAAGAACAAGCCAATATTATATGATTTATTGAGAACAAGGCTTTTGGCGTTGTAATTAGGCACGTAATTAAGTTTTTTTGCGATTTCTTTTATCTTCTCTTTCGTCTCCTCTTTTATCTGCGGACTGTCGTTTAAAGCTCTGGAAACTGTAGTATGTGACACATTTGCAAGTTTTGCTATATCCTTTATTGTAACGCTCATCTCAAGCACCTTCCACATTCATTATAGAAGACTATACTCCAAAATAATTGACTGCATTATTGTAGGATATGTCCTGAACTATCTTTCCTAACAAGTCTATATCGTAAGGCACCTCGCCTCTATCTACCCATTCGCCAATCAAATTGCACAGTATCCTTCTGAAGTATTCGTGCCTTGGATATGACAAGAAACTCCTTGAATCGGTTACCATTCCAACGAATTTGCTTAATAGCCCTACATTTGCCAGTGTCTTCATCTGCTCCCTCATTCCGTCGATGTTGTCATTAAACCACCATGCAGAGCCAAATTGCATTTTACCTGGAATCCCTTCTCCTTGGAAACACCCCATAAGGGTTGCTAAAACGTAGTTATCTTTGGGGTTTAGCGTGTACAATATGGTCTTCGGCAAAGAACCAGTTAAATCTAATGAGTCTAAAAGCTTCGCCACTTTTTGTGCTATATCTACATCATTTATTGAATCATATCCAGTATCAGGACCCAGCTTTCTAAACATCCTGGTGTTTGTATTTCTTAAAGCTGCAATGTGAAGCTGCATAGCCCATCCGAATTCTTTATATTTTCTTCCCAAAAATTGAAGAACACTTGTCTTGTATTGGTCAATTTCAAATTTAGAAAGTTCTTCGCCTTCTAAAGCTTTCTTGAATATTTCATTCACTTTGATTTTTGTGCTTTCTTCATAAGATACAAAGTCGAGGGCGTGATCTGATAACCTGCAACCTAAGCTGTCAAAGTACTCTATTCTTGAATTTAAAGCATCTAAGTAATCTTCGTAATCTTCAATATCTTTCCCGCTTACTTCTCCAAGCTTTTTGACCCAATCTCTAAAACCGTCTCTTTCAATATTTATACCTTTGTCAGGTCTAAATGCAGGCAAAACCTTTACACCAAAGCTTTCATCATCCCTCAAAAGTTTGTGATACTCAAGGCTATCTGTCGGATCATCTGTTGTGCACAGTATCTTTACGTTTGACTTCTTAATGATATTTCTGACGCTGAATTCGCTACTCTCCAATACTGAATTGACTTTTTCCCATATTATTGGAGCTGTTTTCTCATTTAGAAGCTCATTAACACCAAAGTACCTTTGAAGCTCCAAATGTGTCCAATGAAAAACAGGATTGCCGATAGCCATAGGCATAGTCTTTGCAAACTCTAAAAATTTGCTGTAATCATCAGCATCGCCTGTAATGTACTTTTCATCGACGCCATTGCTCCTCATAAGTCTCCATTTATAGTGATCGCCATATAGCCAAACTTCCGTGATGTTTTTAAATTTCTTGTCTTCGTAAATATCTTTAGGATTCAAATGGCAGTGAAAATCAAATATAGGCATCTTTGATGCATAGTCATGAAATAGTTTAACAGCAACTTCGTTGTTTAATAGAAAATCATCATCCATAAAATTCTTCATAAAATCAGCTCTCCCACGAAATTTTTGTTCACGTTAACATTTATTTAATTTAATTATATAACTGCCAATGATGATTGTCAAGTTAATGTTAAAAATTTTTTTGCTTAAAATTACCCTGCTTACTCAGGGTAATTTTATCCTGGTGAAGGCAAGCATATCACCTGTCCTACCACAAGGTTATTTGGATCTATATACGGATTTAATGCAAGAATTTTATCGACAGTAGTTCCTACAGTTTTTGCTATTTTATAAAGGGTATCTCCAGGTGCTACCTCCCAATATATGCCTGTTGGGCATTCTGTCGTCTTGCCATAAGGTATTATTGACGGCAAGCATATTACTTGTCCTACCATCAATCTGTTTGGATCTATACCAGGATTCACTTTTATAATGTCGTCTACAGGCCTATTGATTTTCTGAGATATAAGCCACAACGTATCCCCAGGCTCTACAGTGTAATACCTTCCCGATGGACAATAAGGCATTGTAACACAACCTTTCATTTAATTTTTTTGTACCATTATATTCACAAAAAAGCTCATTGACATATTTTTTCAAAATATGCTGTGGTATAATATGTATAAGAATTGATACACATAAATTCAATTAAGGAGGTTTTTGTATGGGTCATATTAATATAGATGTGAAAAGAAGGTTTATGGGTCGCTTTAAGTACGATAACGATCTTTTGCAGGAGATAACGACTTTCATAACAAATGAGAATATAAGATCTGGCGAGATAAGGATTATAGGTGCGGTAAAAAAGGCCCGGTTCGGCTACTTTAACCAATCTACAAAGGAATACAAATTTATCGAGAAAAACGAGCACATGGAAATACTGAGTGCTATAGGAAATATATCCTTAAAAGACGGCAAACCATTTCCACATGTACATATAATTCTTGCTGACGAAAACGGAAATGCCTTCGGCGGTCATCTCATGGAAGGCACAAAAATATTTGCTGCTGAATTTGTCATCGTAGACTATGGCGAAAACAACTTAGAAAGGGTCGATGACGACTACACCGGATTATCTCTTTGGAATCTATGAAAAAAAAGCTTAAAAGGTTTTTGACGCCTTTTAAGCTTTTACTTTATAAACTTCAGCATGGTGTGCCCGTATTTTATCACATCTATATTTGTGTTATACACTATATGCCTAACAAGCGGCATGCCTAATATCTTAACCATTCTGTCATAATCGCTGTTACTGAATTTATCCAGTTTATCTCTGTAATCTGAAAGCATTTGTACCTTATCAGTTATAGTTTTGACCATTTTTTCATAGTCTTCGCCTGTTGCAATTGATCTTGCAGCGTAAATGCCGCTTTCTAAAGCGTGAAATGCTCCAAGCCCTAAAAGTGGATCTAAAAATCCAGCGGCATTTCCAACGAAATACACATTGTCGATTTTGTGCTCTTTAGCAATACCTGTATTTAGCTCTAATTCATAAGTCTCCACCATCTCATAGCTAAATCTCTCAGTTTTTAAAAAAAGCTGCCATAAACTGTCTAACTCGCCGTGCTGTGCATAGGTTGTTATAAGAACTAAAGATGCTTTGGTCTTATCAAAAGGCATGATGTATCCGTACCCAGATCTTGCGTAATCTGTGTTAAACCACATCTCTGCCGTATGTGGTTCGAAATTCCCTAAGATTGTAGCACCTTTTATCCATGTAGTAACGGTAGTCTTCCACTCTGTAAGCTTTTCCAGTATCCCGGAATTGCCAGTGGCTACGACTACAAAGTCAAATTCTCTTGATAGCTCTTTGTAATCAGGGTCTGCATTAAAGTTTACCTTTGACTTCACACCTCTTGCCAGCTGATTGTCAAGTGAATCCGCATCTTTGCTTCTTAAGACAAAATACCCATGATTTCCTTTTACTGTTGAAGTGTACATCGGAGAATGCATGATGATCTTTGTCATCTTCTCAACAGGTGTCAATGATATGCCATAGGTACGCCTAAAGTAGTAAACCGGATCTTTAATCGGCCTATCTTCCATGTTTAAAAATGAGCCGATGTTAGGCTGAATCGTCCCTATAGCATTTTTTCTCTCAAAAATCACACACGTTATTCCAAGCCTTTCAAGCTCATGAGCACATGCAAGCCCTGATATTCCTGCTCCTATTATGGCAACCTTCATAGCCTAAAATTCCTTTCATGTAATTTTTATCAACATTAAAACTTAAATAATTCATTGACGGCGTACCGTATTATGAATGAAGAATATTTTACTATGTTAAAATTTGTATCGTAAATAAGCTGCTTTATGAGTGGCTTTGTCAAAAACTTTATAAGCCTGTCTATCTTATCATTATCTACAGTGTCGATGGCTTTTCTAAACTCTAAAAGCTTTAAATTTGCATTTGTAAGATACGCCATTTCATTTTCAAAGTTGCAGCCTGTTGCGATGCTTTTTGCTGCCAAAGCACCACCTAAAATTGATGCAAACTGGCCAAAACCTAAGAATGGCTCGATAGCTCCTCCCGCATTACCTACAAAGTACATGTTTTCGTACGTATGTGGAAACGCATTGCCTGATATATGCTCATAGTCATAAACACTTACTACGTCATATCCTATCTTCTCTATTTTTAGAAACATCTCCCAATACATGTCTATTTCCTCTTTTGTGATGTAAGGAACTATAAGTGCTAAAACCGCCCTTTTATCGTCAAAAGGAGCAAGGTATGCATAACCGCTTTTGCAGTAGACTGTGTTCATCCACATTATAAGCGTATTTGGGTCGAATTTACCGATTACCTCAGCTATTTTAAGCCTCGTATCAACCAGCGTCTGCCAACATCCTAACTCGTTTGGTATCTGATGGTTTCCAGTCGCCACAATGACATAATCATAAACTTCCTTTAGATTCTTGTAGTCTGCGTGGACATCAAAATTGACATTTGTCTTTAATTTCTTGTATAGCTGGCTTTCTACAGACAATTCTCCTTGCCCTTTCAGCATAAAGTATCCCAGCCTTCTGCCTTTAATAGTACGAGTGACAGTTGGCCCGTGCATCACAATCTTGTCTATGTTGTTAAGCGGCGCAATAGCTACATCAAAATTATTTTTTAAATACTCCAAAGGATCGTTTATTGGCCTATTTATGACATTTAAAAGTCCTGCTACATGGTTAAAAGCATCGCCGACTTTAGATTTTCTCTCAAATACATCAGGCTTTATCCCATAAGATTCAAGCCTTATAGCCGCAGTTAAGCCTGCCGAGCCTGCACCTATAATAGCTACTTTCATTTATTTTCCCTCGGCGTCGTGTATACTATGCTGTTGGGCTCAGTCGGCTTTGATTTTAGAGATTCTATGTTCTGCTGTATGATAGTAATAAATCGCATCTCATCATCCCTCATCTGGGTAAATATCTGCCTCACATACGGATTAGTTATGTTTACGAGATTTTCGTTGTAGAACATCTGCTGATTTATCAAATCCTTTTCTATATCCTGTAAAGCGTCCATCATATCATAAGACATATTCTTCTTTACAAGGGAATCTATCCGCATCGTCTTTTCAGCAGTGACAATCTTGTCTACATGGTTTAAAGCAGTAATCTCTATCTGTTTCAATACTCCTTTAACTTGACTATCTGATATGTTTTTGCCATAATCTTTTGCCTTTTTGTGTATAACATCTTCGTAATTTTTAGCCTTTTTAAAGGCACTCGATATAATCTCCTGCGGGCTCATATTCTGCATTTTGCATCACCGTTATTAGATTTTCCACATTGCATCCCTTATATACATGAAAAGAGGCTTCATCACATGGATGTAAAGCCTCATAAATATTTGATCATATATCCAATTGCTTTATGACATCTGCCATGACACTTGCTGAATGCCTAAACTTCTCCACTTCTTCGTCAGATAAAGGCAAGTCCAAAATTCTGGCAACGCCATTCCTGCCTACGATAGACGGCAAGCTTAATGAGACATCCTTCACGCCGTACTGTCCATTTAATGGAGATGATACTGTGAGAATGGAATTTTCATCTCTTAAGATGCACTCCACAATTCTTCTCACTGCAACTGCGACAGCATAGTATGTAGCACCTTTTTTGTCTATTATCTTGTAAGCGGCATTTACGACTTCTTCTTCCACTTCTTTTCTAAAATTCGTGTTGCAGACACGCCCACATATGCTGCAGTACTCATTAAATGATATACCCGATATGTTTGTTATGCTCCACGCTGCAAACTCTGTATCTCCATGCTCGCCAATTATCCTTCCGTGGACATTTCTCGGATCTATATTGCAGTGCTTGCTTAAAAGGTATCTAAACCTTGAACTGTCAAGAACGGTGCCAGAACCGAAAACTCTCCCCCATGGAAGTCCAGAAATCTTGTATGTAACGTACGTCAGTATGTCTACAGGATTTGTAACAATCAAATATATGGCTTTGTCATTGTACTTTAAAAGCTCAGGTATCATGGACTTAAATATGGCTGTATTTTTCTTTACCAGGTCAAGCCTCGTCTCGCCTGGCTTTTGAGCAGCACCTGCTGTCACAACTATTACATCTGCCCCTTCCACATCTTTGTAGTCGCCTGCATACACATTTACCGGCTGTATTAGCGGTATGCCGTGGCTTATGTCCAGTGCATCTCCTATAGCCTTGTCCTTGTTTAAATCTACCAACACGATATCTGTCACAGTCCCACTTAATGCCAGCGTAAATGCCGATGTTGCACCGACAAAACCAGATCCTATTATGGCTACCTTACTCATTACATCGCCTCCTAAATAATATATATTTTCCTTTAATAATATTATAACATAGTTTTGGTGAAATTGTCTAAATTTTAATCTTATTTTGTCCTTATTGATTTGAAATATTATCTTTATAGTTAGTTTGCATAAAAATACCGCTTTAGGTATAATACCTTAGCGGTTTATTATGCAGCTAACTTTTTTACAAGTTTTTGCACTTTTTGTCTTAACTCATTTTCTCCAATATACAAGTGATATTCATTTCTTATATTTTCATCCCGTTCATAATATTCACAAGCCATATAAATATCATCAAACAGACTCATTTCTTCATCTGTCAATAAATCTTGCTTTTGTTCATAAAGCACTTGGAAATTTTCGATAAATCCATCTATGTTTAAATTATTATTTACATATTGCCGACAAATTTCTATTAATTGTATTGCGACATTACTCATTAATTCGCCTCCATTCTTTTACTATTCGTTTCCTTGGAGTTATAGTAATTATCCAGCCATGTTCTCTATCGATATGTACTGATATACCATTTTTATACCTGACTATATTGCCATTAGGTTCAATATAATTTTCACCATTTTGTAATACATCCAATAACATCTGTTTGTCAGCTGGCAATCTTCCAGAAGCTGTTTTCCTCAATATTTCATTCAATGCATGTTCAGTAAGAACAAAGCCATTATCAGTAAAAAATTTGGCTAAATCAAGCAACTTTTCTTTATATTCAGGTTTATATTTCCCTTTTAATATTATATTGCCCTTTTGCTTTTCCATACATTCATTATACTGCTTTAATATGCTACCGTCAATTTCTATTAAAGCAGGGTTGTATTTTTATTTGTATACTTTTTAAGCCTGAATCGTGGATTATTGGTTTAAAAATTACTATAAGTGGAATATTAGAAGTAAGTATATGAATGTTTTGTGAAAGGATTGAGTTTAAATGAGCGATATAGATGAGATAAAAAAATTGATGGAAAGACTTACAGAAAGCGAAAAAGACAAAGAAGAAGCCAGCAAAAAGATGCAAGAAGTATTGGGCAAATCCATCAGAGAGGTAAAAGAAATACTGCTGACATTAAAAAAATACATAGCCAATGAAAATATAACGCTGAGAAGCTACAGCGGCAAAACATTTGCCACCGGAGAAGGAATCATAATCTACGACAAAGGCATAGACGAAAAAATAATTTTAAAATCAGACAGATGCTTTTACCTTTATAAAGTGGAAAATGACCAGTTGGTGACAGAAAAAATAGAGGATTTAGACATACACGACTACATGAGCTACGACACTCTCTTTGACAGCGTGAAGAAATCTTTGATAAAATGCATACAGAAAAACGAAGAAGACATATTGGCATACAAAAGCACTATGCTTAAAATCGACAAGTACAACAAAGATTTAGAGGAGATATTGGCTTTAAAAAATGCGACTGAAGAAAATAAAGTAAACGAAGAAGATCAATGATTCAAAAGAAAATGAATTTATTACTAATCTGTAACACAATATTAATATTTTTTTAATAAATTTTATCTTTATACGTGATATTATTATATATAGAATGAAAATGAAGTTTTCATAAGTGGATATATCAGCCCATGGGGAGGATGAAAAAATGAAGGGTAAGGTTTTTCAAGTTGTTTCTTTTGTCATGGTGTTTTTAATAATGGGCTTTATGATATCAATGGAATTTAAGACTATACAAGGCAGTGTAAAGACTGCAGCAGATACATCTCGTGGAAGCAGCGTAAATGTTGATGAACTAAGCAGCGAACTGCAGAACATGACTGACGAGAGAAATGCCTTAAAACAACAAGTGGCAGATCTTAATAAAAAGCTTGATGAATTAAACAGCTCATCATCAAAATACGAAGCGACTTTAAATGCTCTGTCACAAGATGTAGAAAAGTATAAAGAGCTTGCAGGTTTTACTGCCATGACAGGTCCAGGAGTCATAGTCACTTTAAACGACAGCGACCTTCAGCCAAAAGATGGAGAAGACCCAAACATGTTTTTGGTACACGATGAAGACCTGATAAAAGTAGTAAACGAGTTAAAAGCTGGCGGAGCTGAAGCCATATCTATAAATGACCAAAGGCTTATAGCTACATCTGAAATAAGATGTGTAGGTCCTACCATCAACATAAATTCTACAAGATATGCTCCTCCATACGTCATAAAGGCGATTGGAAATCCTGACACATTAGAAGCTTCACTAAATCTTAAAGGCGGCATTGTAGATACTCTTAAATATTATGGAATAAAAGTGGACATACAGACATCTAAAAACATCGTAGTACCTGCCTACACAGATCCAATAAGCTTAAAATACGCTAAAGCGACAAATTAACTTTGCCTCTTACCTTAATACATTTTATTAAGATAGGTTCAGTCATGACTGAACCTATCTTTTATCTTGTTTATTATTTTATTTTCAGCAATGATGTAGTAAAGATAAAACCTGCCTGCAACAGAAGGATATGAAGCAACAAGCCTCATGTTCCTCTTTTTATCATTAGTCCAATCTTCTTTGTACTTTTCATCTCCCCTTAAAAAGTCGTAGACTTCATCTCCAACTTCTATTGAGCGCTTTATCGATAAACCTAATGTTACAGCTCCAACGCTTAATCTGCTGTAATCCAAATCGTAGCCGCTTATGTAGTAATACCTTTTCCCACCTACATGGTAACTTAATAAGCTTGCGACGATTTTATCATTGTCTTTTAATTCAAACAAGCTTAAAATACCCCTGTTGAAAAAGTCAAATGCCAAAGCCTTGTGAAAAGCCCTAACCCTTTTAGAATAAAATGCACCCGGCATATGTCGTTTTCTCCACCTTGCCTGATGCAGCTCTATTAGTCTATCCATTGAATCATCTATCTCATTTTCATCTGCCACGCACATGAAACTTCCATCGCACTTTGTGAAAAATCTCTTGATCTCGTACTTTATATTTCTTCTAAATTTGCCGTCAAGGGATGCCAAGTATTCATCCCACGTTGCCGGCAACTTTATGTATGGGCATACATCTTGAACATCGTAATCGTAGTAAAGCCAGCTATCCATTATATACGGATATATGCCGCTGCTCTCTGGAAGGTGCTCCAAGTCTAACACTGTAAACCTGTCTATTGTCGACTCCAAATACTTTATAAGTGAGCGATAAAATATATCTTCATATCCGTATTTCACTATAAAGTCAAGGTAATCGCTGTTATTAGAGCCTATGAATTTTATCCTCTTTACAGGAAGCCCCATCTCACCAAATGTAATCATAAAAGGAGCTATTCCAATAGGGCCTTGATCGCCAACTATCAAAAGAATCCACAGCTTTTTGCCGCCGCCGAAATACTTCCACCAATTCACGACCCATTCAAAAGTGTTAAAAGGATAAACCTTAGAATTCTCCTCCAGTTGATGCCATATATCCTTGATGCTTAAAAGAGTCTTTACGTCCCTCACTATCTTTATCTCTATGTCAAGTATCTTTCTTTCATCCATAAAAATATCCTCCAAACGACGTACATAAATAGGATAAAGCCTACAAGCATTAACAAATAACCCCACCACGGGTACGTCCTACCGATTAAGTCTATCTTTAAAATCTGCATCGACACTAAATACGAAACAGACGTCCAAAAAAGTGACCATAAAAGATCGCCGATGGCAGAAAACACAAAAAACGACTTGAAGTCCATCCTTGTTATGCCTGAAGCCCAGATGGCAGGCGTCCTTGGCAATCCTATGAGACGCCCTAAAAGGTTAGTAACACCACCATATTTTGAAAACCAACGGTCCATGCCTTCTAAGTCTTTAACAGTTATCTTTAAAAAATGGCCATATTTCTCTACAAAAGTCCTGCCTGATTTGGCACCTATTATGTACGCCAATACATTCCCCGACACATTCCCTAACGCTGCAATCAAAACTACAGCCAAAAAGCTCATCTGACCTCTTGATATAAGGTAACCTGCCGCCAGGAAGAGTATCTCCACAGGTCCTGGCATACCAGTGCCTTCAACCAGCAATGACAGAAACAATGCCAAATAACCGTAATCTATTATTAAGCTGTATAAGATATTAGTATTCTCCATAATTACCTTCCAATCAAAAATTTCTATATAATAGTATACATCTTTATCGCAAAATTTAAAAGCAAATGACACAATAAAAAAGAGCCTTTAGGCTCTCAAAAAATCCATTTATTTTTTGTAATTCTCGATGACATTTTTGTAAAGGTCATAAGTCTTTTTTGCAATTGATTCCCAGCTAAACATGTCTTCTACTCTCCTTCTGCCGTTTGCACCGAATAAAGCAGCTAAATCCCTATCATCAAGGAGAATATTGATTTTTTCCGCTAATTCATGTGAATTGCCAGGCTCCACTAAAAATCCAGTTTCCCCATCTACGACTACTTCTTTTATTCCACCTGTAGCACTGGCAACAACCGGCGTGCTGCAAGCCATTGCCTCAAGATTTATAATGCCAAAAGGCTCGTATATTGATGGACATACAAAAACATCGGCATTGCTGTAAAGCTCTATGACTTCTTCCTTTGAAACCATCTTGTCAATCCAGATGATGTTTTCATAAAGCTTGACTTTTTCCTCCATCTCTTCCTTGATTTCCTGTGTATCAGGTGATGAAGCGCACAATACGACTTTTACATCCTGTGGCAAATATTTTACAGCATCTATAAGATGAATTATTCCCTTTTGCCTTGATATCCTTCCTACAAATAAAATGTACCTTCCCTCTATTCCGTATTTTTCTCTTGCCATGTTTGAATCCGTCTTCTTGTACTGGTTTAAGTCTATTCCATTGTATATAACCTCAATCTTATCTTCTGGCACATTGTAGCACTTCATGATATCTTTTTTAGAATCATTAGATACAGCTATTATCTTGTCTGCCGCCTCAACACCTGTTCTCTCCATCCATGTGCTTAAGTGATACCCATTTCCAAGCTGCTCTTCCTTCCAAGGCCTTAGAGGCTCTAAGCTATGAATGGTGACAATAAGCGGTATATCGTAAAGCATCTTTGCCAGAAAGCCTGCCATAAAGGTGTACCATGTGTGACAGTGGACAATATCTGACGAAATCCCATCGCTTACCATAGCAATATCTGTTGTCAATGGTCCCAACACTTTTTTGAATTTATCGTCAGAAGCTTTTTTCAACACATCCCATTCTCTGTAGCCTTTTACTTCCATGTTTTCAAAATGATTGTCTTGATCTCCAAAGCATCTGACATCAACATTCATAAGCTTTGACAATTCCCTCGTCAAATAATCCACATGGACACCTGCGCCACCGTAAATATTAGGCGGAAATTCATTTGTAAATAAAGTGACCTTCAAATTATCCATTGTATACCTCCAAACTTGAAATATTTTTTAATTCATCTATACACTCGATAATGCCTTTTAGGGGTATCTTAAACCAAGACGGCCTATTGTTGACTTCATAAATCGCTTCAAACACAGCCTTATCCAGCTTAAACAATGCTAAAATGGCAGTAATGTATTTTTCATCAGGTATTAAATCTGCGTCGTGTTCATTGATTAGATTTACATAGTTATCAACAAACACGTTTGTTATAACGGTTGCCCATGTGGACAAAAGATTTTCTACTTTTTCTAAATCAATACCACCTTTACCATTTTCCTTGTATTCAAAAAACTGTGAGTAAGCAGCATAGTTAAATGACCTTATCATGCCAGCCACATCTTTTAAAGGGGACATATGCCTACTTCTCTCAGAAATAGGTTTTGTAGGCTCTCCTTCAAAATCTATAAGTATATAACCGTCTTCTTTCTTTAAAAGCTGCTCTAAGTGCAAATCGCCATGGCATCTTAAATATTTGCCAAAGTATGGCGCTAAAGATCTAATATTATTGATGCTTTCCAGCAACAAATTCTTGTCAGTAATTATCTCTTTTATAAGGCTTTCAACATCTTCACTGTAATCCTGATTTTTCATGTAATCCAAAAGCAAATTAAAATTAGATATTATCTGATTTGTAATCTCATCTATGTTAGACTCATTAGGCTCTAAGACACCAAAATTGCCTTCATTAATAAGTGACAGCTTAATATGCATATTGGCAATAAGCTCCGATATCTTCTTCACTTCGCCTATATAATCGCTGCAATTTTTGTATACAAAACTTACAAAGTCGCTTCCATCGTACTTCTTCACAAAATCCTTCAAGTATTCTTGAGTGTACTGCCACATATCAGCAACATTTTCGATGTACTGCGAAAACATTGAAAGAGTGTATATGGTGCCTTTTCCATCGTCGTACAAAAAATACCCTCTAATATCTTGCACATCGTTAAAACCGTGTTTTCTAAGCATGTAAGTCATTTCAAGATCGGGATTCATTCCATTAGCCATTCTCCTAAAAGTCTTCACTATCTCATTTTTGCTAAGCAATGTAAGGCTATTGCTGGACTTGTTGTTTAATCTTTTTGAACTGTATATGTCGTGATTTAAAATCATGTAAGGTTTAAATCGGCCACACGATTTAAACTCAATTTCTTTTCCACCTCTTAATATATAATCTAAGCATCTGATGTACTCCACATCATCAACAGCATCATATACGCCGTACACACAATCGCCATCATCATATATGGTAAGACAGCTATCATCGAAAGAATTCTTTCTTACAATAATAGGAAAATAATACCGAGATTTTTTTTCTTCACCACTTATGGTTTCAAAAATAAAATCTATAAGTGCTGCAATAATAATAAACGATCTATCAATACCTAATATAGCATAGTCAAAAAGCATCTTATCTTTTATATAAGAGGCCTTTTCCTGAAACCATCTGAATTCTTGAACCTTGTCATCTTTGATGGTTTTTACAATATAATCTATCTTCGACAAGAAACCATCAAAATCTCCTTCTTCAATGTGCACATAAACCATTCCTTTCAATTAATCTAACCTTAAGATTGAAGCTGCTTCTTCTGGCGGCGTAGGATTTATATATGCTCCTGTTGCAAGCTCAAATCCCGCAAATGTGGTAAGCCTTGGCAATATCTCTACATGCCAATGAAAATCCCGTCGATCATGATGTGGCACTGTATGAATGACTATATTGTACGGTGGATTGTCAAAAAAATCTTCATACTTCTTTATAAGCGATTTAAGTAGTGATGAAAGACTTCGTATGTCATCGTCGTCCATCTCGTTAAAAGCCTTGACATGTTTTTTAGGAAGTATCCATGATTCATACGCAAATTGCGATGCATAAGGGCATATAACTATAAACTTATCATTTTCGGCAACGATTCTTGCCTTTTCTTTCATTTCTTCATCGATGATGTGGCAGTAAGGGCATCTTCCGGTATCTGCCTCATGCCTTTCAACGCCTTTTAGCTCTCTCTCTAAAATCTCAGGTACAAATGATACGCCCATAATCTGCCAATGTCCATGTTCTAAGGAAGCACCACCGTTTGCACCAAAGTTTTTAAACATCTGAACGTACTTAATCTTCTCATCCTTCGCAATATCATCGTATCTTAAGATGAGTGCCTTCATGATGTTCTCAATGCCTTCTACTTCCATCTGCCCCAAAGTCATATCATGATGCTGGCTTTCAACGATAATCTCTGCCACACCATACCCATCGTCTGCCTTGTACAATTCACCTTCATGCTTAGCCACATTCACATCTTTTTTAAAAGCCGCAAACTTGTTGTTAAATCCTCTTAATGTCCACATGCCATCCTCCCCACGAAACTCTACAAGCGTAGGTGGCGTCATAGTTTCATTTCCAGGACAAAATGGGCATACTCCGCTACTTTTTATGACATCTGCCTTCTTAAAATCGTGAGGCCTTTTACCTCTTTCAGTAGAAATAACTGCTATCTTGCCTGTAACAATATCATATCTAATCTCCGACATATCATCACCCTTATCAAAAAATAAAAAGCACAATTGAATCAACTAAGTAAGAAAAATCAGCTATATGTTAATCGCATGTATGTGCAACCGAGTGCACTTCTTAAGTATATAATATACTTTTTTATATAAAATGTCAATCTAATTTTTACAATCTATCGCAATATATGCGGTTTTAATGAAGCAAACAAAAAAGCACTCAAACTGATGAGTGCCTAATGCATTTATATATGCTATAATTATACTTGAGGTAGTCGGATAAGCAGGGTGCGGTTGCCACTCTCCTCATAAGGAGGTGGTTGCTATGATGAATACATATCAAACGTTGTCTTTAATGATAATGTTTGGAATGTTAATTATAGCAGTCCTCGATTTTAAGAGGAAATAACCGCCCTGCTGATACCAGGACGGTTTAAGATTTTTTAAAACCGCTCTCGGGCAACCGCATTTTGCGGACGGCTGCCTCTCTATTTATATTATAGCATAATTCTTAAAAAAATAAACAAAAATTTAGCTGTCTTAAATCTACTATTAAACTAATATTCCATGAATATAATCTCTCATTCCAAATTATAATTTAGTGTAGTCTTACGCTTATTCATAAATAAAAGGAGCTGTTTATATTGGCTTTGCTTACAATCATGCTTTTAATGAGCCTGGCGTTTATATTGATTTCGTGCGCTTATTTTACAAATGCCGTAGAATGGTTAGGCAAAAAGTTTAACTTAAATCAAGGAATAATCGGAAGCATCTTTGCCGCTGTAGGAACAGCAATGCCAGAGACGATTATACCTGTAATTGCAATCATATTTCACAATGGCCAAGCATCAGAAGAAATAGGTGTTGGTGCGATAGTCGGCGCTCCCTTCATGCTGTCGACACTTGGCTTCTTTGTCACAGGTGCATCTGCAATAATATACGCTTTATTTCACAAGAGATCTTTAAAAATAACCCCTTCGCTGACTGGATTTCAAAGAGACATGTCGTATTTTATAACCATGTACTCTTTAGCCGTCATCACTTCCATAGTGAATAACTACATAGATATTAAAAACATTGTATCAATTGCTATACTTGTTTCATACTTCGTTTACGTCATCCGCACATTTTCATCCAATGATGAAAGCATAAATGATGTAAAAAATTTGTACTTCTCGGCCAATTTTCATTCAACGCCTACTGTACATCTCATCCTTTTGCAGCTTATACTTTCCCTTTTGGGAATATCCTATGGCGCTCACATATTTATAAAGTACACAGAACAAGTATCTGCGATAGCAGGGATTCCTCCAGCCATACTGTCATTAATCATAACGCCTATAGCAACCGAGCTTCCAGAAAAGCTTAACTCTGTCTTATGGATAGGTCAAAAAAAAGATACCCTTGCCCTTTTAAACATAACAGGGGCAATGGTATTTCAATCATCTGTGCCTGTCGCCATAGGCATGATGTTTACAGAATGGCATTTGACTGGGCTTACTATGCTTACAACCATGTTATCGCTTATATCATCATATATAAGCCTCTTATATGCATCCAACAAAAAAAGTTTAAGCCCATTTGTTTTGATGTCAGGCATCATTTTCTATGCAATCTTTTTAATGGCACTGCTTTGACTATTCTTTTATGTATGATGCCACAATTTCGCCAAAGTAAAACGTATGGTAATCTGGATACCATCTTTTATCAATATCAGCATCCAGATTTTCCTTTATCATCTCCTGTTTGTATATGACTTTACATTCATAGTGAAGTGAACACTCGCCTATTATAGGTGTATCAATTTTTTGTGATGGAATAGGTGTAAGATTGCACTCCTTAAACTTATCAAAATCCCTACCTGATTTTGTGCCGCAAAATGCAATGGCTTTATTTAAGTCCTCATTTAAAGGCACGCTAATCGTAAATTCACCTGATTTTTCGATTTGATTGTACGTAAAGCGAGACTTTCTCACTGCAACTAAGAATACAGGTTTCCCCCAAAAATAAGTTATTCCTCCCCAGCCAATTATCATGGTATTTAACTTATTCTCTTTAGTAGTCAAAAATATGCCTCTTGACGTAAGCTTTTGATTCACCTCTTTTAAGTACATATCGTAAGGCACTTCTTTAATAGTCATGTTTCATCCCTCCGCAATATTTTTTACATTATACATTTTATAGCTTAACCTTAAAAAAACCAAATCATATGAAAAAGCCTCGAGTAAACTCGAGGTGTAGAAAGCTATTGATTTTTAATGAGATCTGCAACTGCCGTTATGCTTCCTAATGTTCCAACCAATTTATCAGGAATAATAAGCTTATTGGCAGGATTCTTTGCCATCTCCTGCAATGCTTCTATTTGCTTTAATGCTATGACAGTCTCATTTGTACCTGACTCTAATATGGCTTTGTTGACCAATTCAATGGCCTTTGCCTGTGCTTCAGCAATCGCCTCAATGGCCTTCGCTTTGCCTTCCGCCTCTAATATCTGCGACTGCCTTAAGCCTTCAGCCTTTCTGATATTTGCTTCCTTCTCAGCCTCTGCCTGCAAAATTTTTGCCTGCTTTTGACCTTCAGCGACAGCTATGGCACTTTGTTTCTCACCTTCTGCCTGAAGTATTGTAGCTCTCTTATCTCTTTCTGCTTTCATCTGCTTTTCCATCGCTTGCCTTATTTCATCTGGCGGAGTAATATCCTTTATCTCTACAGACAGTATTTTTATGCCGTATGCGTCTGTAAGCTGATCAATCACTTTAAGAAGCTCTGCGTTTATCTTGTCCCTGCCTGACAAAACTTCGTCAAGCGTCATATCTCCAATGATGTTTCTCATGTTTGTTATTGTAGAATAGACTATACCTGATCTGTAGTTCTCTATGTTGTATATGGCATCTTTTGCACTCATTACCTTATAAAATATTACATTATCGACAGATATTTTCACATTGTCCTTCGTAATGACGTTTTGCGGCTCAATATCCAATATCTGCTGCTTTGTAGATACTTTCGCCCGTACATAATCAACAAAAGGTATCACAAAATGCCAACCCGGCTCCAACACCTTGTAAAACTGTCCCAATCTCTCAATGACGTAAACATAACCTGTTTGAACGACTTTTATGGACGCTACAGCAGCAATAAATATGAGAAGAAGCAATATTATAAACAAAATAAACACTTTTATTCCTCCAATCTCTTTACAATTAATTTATTTCCAGATATACCTGTTATAACCACATTGTCACCGCTTTTTAGGGGCACATCAGATTTGACAGTCCAATATATGCCTTCAAAAAATACCTGACCAGTCTTGCCGATATCGTCTTTTATCTCTATGGTCCTACCTATATACTGGTTTTCATAGGGATAAGTCTTTGGTATGTTTTTAAATTTCTTTCTCAAGTATTTAAACGAAAAAATGAGTGAAACAATTCCTACTGCGAGAAATGCAAAAATCTGAATCGGTGTATTAGCTCCTAATAGATCCGCACATATTGCAAAAAAAGCTCCCATTGAAAAATTAAAAAATATGAAGTTGCTTGTAATAAGGTCAATAGCTATACCAATTATCATTATTGAAATCCATAATGTCAATAGGCTTTCCGTATTTATCCCCCTTTCTTGTTAAAAATTTGATATTTTATCTTAGTATACCACAGTATGTGTCCAACATAAAGTAGTTAGACAAGGTATTTTATAAATTTTCTATAAATTTTTGGGCAATATAATAGAGCCGATCGCATAGTATCGGCTCTATTAAGGAGGATCATCAATTTTAGTTTACAATAAATAGCCGTAATTATAAAGATGTTATCCTTTTATTTTCCATCCATCTAAATATTTTTTCGTATTTTCAAGCATTTCATTAAATAATTTTTTCGCATCTTTTAAAGATATTGTAACAAGGGGATCATTTACAAAAGCACTAAAAGCCAAATCAAAATCTTTCTTTAAAGCAGCTTTTAACGTCGTTTCTTGGTTGTATACCTGCCTTAGCACAAGGCTATTTACATTGTCAGGCAATTTCCCTGATAATACAGGCTTTAGTTTATTTCCTGAAAATAAAGCGTTTGTTTCAACTACCACGCCATATGGTATTCCTTCAATCTGTCCATAGTTGGGAATATTGACATTAGTCACTAAATCACCTAAGCCTAATAGCGCTTTAATTTGCCTAACGCCTTCTTCACCTGTTTCCTTTAACTCAAATTTTTCCTGGCCTGTCTTAAGCCTTTTACTTCTTTCAAGCCTGCGCTTCAAGTCTTCTTTTCTCCAACTTACAGTCGTTAAGCCAAACATCCATTCTCTGACTGTCTCTGGATCTTTTAAATACCAATACCCCGGCACAAATTCCGCCAGATGTCTATCACCCGCTGCAGCTATCACTCCATATCTTAAAAACAGATCAAATTTTACTCTCTCTGCAGATACAAACGAATTGTTCATCCAATTATTGTTAGCATCGCTGACAAATCCACTTTCATAATACTTATTCACAAATTGTCTATAAACATCCATTAAATCTATTTCTTTGTATATTGCATTGTCGATCCATGTAAAATGATTTATACCTAAGACATTTATCTTTATATCTTCCCTTGGAACATTTTCAATACCTTCTATATCCTGCAAAGCACGAGATAATAGCTTTTGTGTGCCAAAAACTTCATGGCAACATCCAAAAGCTTTAACTTGAGGGAAAATTTCATATAATGTCCTGACACAAAGCGTCATAGGATTTGTATAATTTATGACCCACGCATCAGGACAATGCTCTTTAATCGCATTGGCAATATCAACAAACATCGGAATTGTCCTTAAAGCTCTGACTATTCCACCAGGTCCTACTGTATCACCTACTGACTGGTAAATGCCATACTTTTCTGGTGCATGAACATCAGATTCCATCTCATCGAACGTACCTGGCAAAATAGATATTATGACAAAATCAGCACCTTTTAGTGACTCTTCTAATGTCTCACAGGCTTTATAAAGCCATTTGCCTTTAACGTCTTGTCTCATTGATAGAGCATTGCCTATTATCTCATTGTCATGTGCCGCATCATAATCTATGTCGTACAGCTTTACTGTGCCAGAAATGCTCTCTTCCTTTGCTAAGTCGGTCATTAAATTCCACGCCCATCCTCTTGAGCCACCACCGATATAAGCAATAGTGATGTCATTCACCTTTCCATCTGTATACCTCATTAAGCTTAACCTCCTGACCTAAAATAAAATTTATTGAGTAGATTTATACTTAGTTTAGTTCTTTAATCCAGTTGTTGCAATACCTTCAACGAAGTATTTTTGCGTATTTATCTAGAAAGCAAAAAAATATCCTTTTAGCAACAATTAAACGTCGCTAAAAGGATATTTTCCATGGTATCTTTATTCCATAATAGTATATTATTATTACTATGTCAGTTCTGTGCAGCAGAGAAATTTTATCTTTGGATTTGATGAGTCAGTTATCATGTCATCCTTAATATGTTGGCGTTTTTTAACTTATCAGCACAAGATTATCACCTAAACGCAGCACGCCTATATTCTAATTTGTTTTTTATATGCATACTTTTCTAGTATCATTGTTTATTCAACCCATCAACAACTTCATTAACCATTTTTTCAGTAAAAATTCCATTGCTTAAGATAGTCAAGGCTCTCAATGGCATATTTTTTAAAAACGCATTCATCATGTCTTTTTGAGATAAACTACTTATTTCTTGATTGTTTGTCTCTAACTGTTTTTTTAATATATTTAACATATCCTGTGTGTCGTTTGTGTCAGACTTTATTCTCTCTATTATGTTATAAATAATTTGTCTACCGTATTGATTTGTAATTACATCGTTTATTGTTGAATTCCTTGTATATTCTTTTTTTACTGATGTAGTTGATGTTATATGAATGACTGTTTTTAATAAAATATTTTTTGATGAGCTTCCTACTAAAATTTCAAAGTCTCCTGTTTCGACGTACCAGTCCTTTGAATCAACATCATAATATGCAAATGATCTTTTATCTAAATTGAAGACAACTGTTTTTTCTTCTCCTGATTCAAGATATACTTTTTGGAACCCTTTTAGTTCTTTGTATGGGCGAGTAACACTGCTTTGTATGTCTCGAACATATAATTGAATAATTTCTTTTCCAGCACGTTTTCCAGTATTTTTTACTTTTACTCTTACTTCTATTGTATCTTCATCTGTTATGTTATTTTTATCTGCAAAAATGTCTGTGTATTCAAATGTTGTATAGCTTAAACCGTGTCCAAATGGAAATATTGGTTCTACATCTTTTGTGTCATAATACCTGTATCCTACAAATATTCCTTCGCCATAGTTTACTACGTTTTTTTCTCCTGGAAAGTTTAGATATGATGGATTGTCTTTAAGATCTCTTGGAAATGTTTCTGCGAGTTTTCCGCATGGATTTTTTTCACCAAATAGTATTTCTGCAATTGCTCCTCCTGATGCTTGACCTCCTAAATATGATTCTAATATGCCTTTTACTTTATGAACCCATGGCATTTCTATTGGTGATCCATTGCAAAGCACGACAACAACATTTGGCTGAACCTCTGTAATAGCTTGTATTAATTTATTGTGGCTTTCTGGGATTCTCATGTGTTCTCTGTCATATCCTTCTGATTCATAGCTATCTGGCAATCCTGCAAATATTACGGCAACATCAGATTTTTTTGCTATATACGCTGCTTCTTCGATTAATTTATTGTTTGTTTCGTCTTTTTCTAATTCATAACCTGGCGTATATTTTATTTCTACTGCATTTCCTGCAATTTTTGTTATTTCGTCGTATGGAATTTCTAATTTCGTTGGTACTATATGTGAACTTCCTCCACCTTGATATCTTGGTTTTACGGCAAGTTCTCCTATTATTGCAATTTTGCCTTGTTTTTTAAGTGGAAGTATTTCATCTTCGTTTTTTAATAGCACCATACATTCTGATGCGACTTGACGAGCTAATTGATGATGTTTTTCTGCATCATAGTTTTGGTTTTTCTTTTTGTTTTCGTATGCTTTGAATACTATATTTAAAATCCGTTCAACTGCTGTGTTTAAATACTCTTCTGATATTTGACCTTTTTTTACGGCTTCAACTATTTTTTTGTCTTCTTCACCTCCACTTCCTGGCATCTCTATATCTAATCCCGCTTTTAATGCTGCGACTCTATCGTTGACTGCTCCCCAATCTGATATGACTATTCCGTCAAACTTCCACTCGTTTCTAAGTATCTCATTTATCAGGTGCTCATTTTCTGTTGCGTATACTCCATTTACTTTGTTGTACGATGCCATAACTGTCCATGGTTGTGACTGCTTTATAGCTCCTTCAAATCCTGTTAAGTAAATTTCACGTAGTGCTCTTTCATTTACTTTTACATCTACAGTCATTCTATAGTCTTCTTGATTGTTGGCTGCGTAATGTTTTATAGATGTTCCAACGCCTTTTGATTGAACGCCTTTTATATAGTTTGCAGCTAATTCAGATATTAAATATGGATCTTCTGACAGATATTCAAAGTTACGTCCACAGAGTGGAGATCGTTTTATATTGATTGCTGGTCCAAGCAATATTTGTACATCTTCTGCTATGCACTCTTCTCCAATGGCCTCACCAACTTTTTTGATTAAATCTCTATCCCAAGATGCTGCAAGAGCACTGCCAGACGGGAAACATGTTGCAGGCACACTATTATTGAGTCCAAGTTCATCTGATTTGCTTGCTTTTCTCAAACCGTGTGGTCCATCAGTCATCGTTATTGATGGAATCCCTAATCTTTCTATTGGCTTAGTTTGCCAAAGATTTAATCCTGAGCATAAGCTTGCTTTTTCTTCTAATGTCATCTCTGAAATGAGCTTTTTGATATTATGCTCCATATTATCACATCTTCCTTCCAAAAATCTAATTTAAATTGTAATATTAAAATGATGGTTTTTAATTATAATGAATCTCATTAATTTAATATTTAGAGAAAGCACATATACATATTTTTAAGTATCAACCTGCTTTTATCATTCTAACTGCAATATACTGTTTTCCCGGAAGATCTATGCGAAAATCTCCACTATATAATCCTGGCAATCTTTTTATTGTCATATTCCAAGTATCTATAATATCAACGTAATATTCTTTATCTTTTGGCATATTAAATGTTCTGAATGAAGGTTGATTAAAACCAAAATAAAATATGTAGTAATCTTCTCCAACTGATCCTACAGCGACATCCCAATAAGGATTAATTTCAGTTGTATTTTCTATAGGTTGAATATTTCCTGGAACTTCTTCAATTATTCTTTTTAAAAATCCAATCCTATGATAGCTTGTTCCATGAAGTTCACCACCATGTGCCCACCATAATATATCTTTCGGATGCATATATGTTTCACCATGTCCAACATAACCTCCTCTCACAACTCCTTCCCATACTCTTCTTGTCATTTCTTCGCCAGTTATATTTCCCCACCCATGTTCTATATTACCTTCATATGCACACTCATCTATAACTATTGGTTTATTAAAATGTCTTCTCCACTCATCAGTGTTCTCTGATGTTTTGTATACATCTATACGTTGAATACTACAATGAGTAACCCATTGTTTATTAAAATCATAAATTTTTTTCCAATTGTGGATCGACATTAAATGTCCATACAGATCATTTTCTTGTACTATTTTTGCTAATCTATCCCAATCTTCATGATTTTTCATCTTAAGAAATTCCATCAAATCATATTCATTAGCCATTGACCACCAAATATTTCTAAAGGATGATAGCCTAGAAACAATATATTTGACATATCTATCATCATTTTCAACACCCATCTTACTAAAACCCCATCTATCATAAGGATGAAAAAGAATTAGATCGCATTCTATGCCAATCTCCTGCAAATCAAGTATTCTCTTTTCCAAATGTCTGAAAAATTCCGGATTGTATTTAGAAAAATCAAAACCTTTGTCTAAAGAACCTTCAAACGGATATAATATGGGCTCATTGTGATTATAATCATAATGTTTAGGAAAGACGCACATACGCAATTTATTAAATGGCGATCTTTTTAAGGTTTCCAATGTCTTCTCTTGAAGTTCTAATTGTTGGTGTATCCATGCATAGCAGGTTGTCCCAAATGGATAGTATGGCGTACCATCTGAATATTCGAAATAAAACTTATCTTTTACTCTTACATGTCCATGATTTTTCTTTGAAGGTTCAACACATACAAAGCTGCCACTAAGCCCCCTTAAAGATGATACATTACTTTCAGTAATAAATGTCCACTCTCCTAAAATATTCGGCATAAATCTTACTTTATATATTCCATCTCCATCATAAAAACCATTAACCTTTATCAAAATTTCTTCATGTTTAAAAATTGCCTCAAAATTTACATCAATATATGGGTTTCCATTTCTTGGTCCTTCAAAACTTGCCTCAAATAAACCCCATTTTTCTACAAAATTGTTCACCAGTAAAAACCACCTTTCTTTAGCAAAGTGTATTTATAAATTTAAGTAATAATTATCCTTTTACAGCTCCTGCTGTCATTCCTTTTACCACTTGTTCCTGGAATAAAACATAAATAATTGTCACCGGAATAACCGCTAAAACTAAACCTGCACTCATTAATCCATAATCAGTAGAATACTGACCTTGTAAAAAATATATACCTTGTGTTAATGTCATTAAAGTTTGATTTGAAATGAGCACCTGAGCATATAAAAAATCATTCCAAGTATTGATAAATGCTAATGTCCCAATTGTAGCTATACCTGTCTTTGACATCGGCAATATAATGCTAAAAAATCTTCTAAATATACCCGCACCATCAATTGTCGCTGCTTCTTCTATTTCTTTGGGAATACCTTTCATAAAACCTACTAATATAAAAATGCTTAGTGAAAGACCTGCAGCAGAATATACAATGGCAAGGCCTGTTCTAGTATTTAACAAACCAAATTTTCTTAGTATAATAAATGTAGGTATAAGCATTGCATGTATTGGAACCATTATCCCAAGTGTAAAATAAGTATAAAGAAATTTATTCGGTCTTACCATTGCCAATATATATGAAGACATAGAGGCAAGTACAATTATTACTGCAACTGATGAAAAAGCTATAATAATACTGTTAAAATAATAAGTACCTATATTTGCAGTATACCATGCTTGTATAAAGTTAGTAAAATTAAATGTCTTAGGCAGAGAAAATGGCGAAGAATAAATTTGAGTATTATCTTTAAAAGCATTTATAACCATCCAAACAAAAGGAAATAATGACATCATGGCAAATGATATAACAACAAAATATTTTACGATGTTAAAAATTATATTTTTTGTATTCGTTTCTATATTGTTTAAAACAGAATTTTTCATGCTTTCACCTCTTTTATTCATATATATCTCTTGAAGCTATTTTCTGAAATATTACTGTAAAAATCAGCGATGTAGCTAAAATAACAATTGCAGTTGCACTGCCTATACCAAATTTAGTGTTTATGAATGCAGATTTGAACATGTATACTCCTAAATATGACGAACTTACTCCTGGCCCACCCTGAGTCATTATCCATGAATAATCAAAAGATTTTAAAGAACCTGTAAAGCATAAGATAATAGATATTTTTATTACATCCCATAACATAGGAATTACTATCCTAAAGAAAATTGTTATCGATGACGCCCCATCTATTTCAGCACTTTCAAAAATTTCTTCAGGAATATTTTGAATGGCTGCTATAAATATAATTATATACAAGCCAATAAATTGCCATACTTGTGGTGTCATTACAGCATATAACACAACTTTTGGGTCAGATAGCCATGCTTTTTGAAAACTTTGCAATCCAATGTCTTTGAGTAGACTATTTAAAGCGCCAATTTGACCATTAAATATCAAACTAAACATTAATCCTATTGCAATAGGTGCAATTACAACTGGAAGAAAATATATAGCCCTGAAAGTTTTATAAAATTTAATTCCCCTACTTAGCAAAAATGATATGACTAATCCTATAGGTATTTGTAACAAAATTGATATAAGTGTGACTATTATTGTATTTTTAAAAGAAATCAAAAAATCAGTATCTTTGAAAATATTTAAAAAATTGCTGATCCCAATAAATGTTTGTTTTCCAATGCCATCCCAGTCAGTCATACCATAATATATAGAAAATACTATTGGAACAATAATAAGTAATGTATAAATTGCTAAAGTTGGCAAAATAAATACTGAAATATTTGCATTAGATTCTTTTTTCATGTTATGATTTCACTTCCTTTAAAAATAATTTTTATCAGCAGGAGAAATTCATTTTCTCCTGCTGATTTAAGTTACTTGCTAGCTTTAGCACTGTCTAAAGCTTTTTGAACCTTATCAACAAAACCTTGTGGCGAAATCGCACCTGCCCATAAACTATCCAACGTATTTTGGAAAACTGTAAATGAATTATCATCTGGGAATGTATTAAAATGAGAAGGCACTTTTTCCAATTTATCAGCACGGTCAAGAGCATCTTTTAACAGCGTAGGATATACACTTCTATCCATATTAGGAATATTCTTTGCCGGAACCATTCCTCCTTTAGCTAATTCTTTGAACATTTCATCAGACGTCAAAAAGTCGACTAATTCTACAATTGCCTTTTGCTTTTTTGGATCATGAAATGAATCGTTGTTAATAACAAGGCCAAATACTGCACTTGAACTAACAAAAGTAGATGGATCCTTTGTAGCGCCATCTATTTTTGGCATGTCTATTATTACAGAATTAGCTGCAATTTCTGGTTTTATAAGACCCATCGTCCATGGATATAGATAGGTCATAGCAGCTTTTTCACTGTTGTATAACTCTGCCGACGGAGTCCAATCACCATTTGCTACAGTATCTTTCGGAAAAACACCTGCTTTACGTTGCTCATCTATAATTTGAGCTACTTTCAAAGCATTAGCTGTATTAAATTTATAGCTTGAAGTCAAATCCTCGATTTCTTGTGTTCCATTTGGAAGTTGATTATATAGCTCACTAAAATAGAAATGTGAAGGGTTTCCTCCCTTGCTACCAACTGCTAACGGCACAATTCCATGCTGATTAAAAACTTTTGCTACATTAAGAAGATCTTGTTCAGTTTTAGGATATTGCAAATTATATTCTGCGAACAATTTTTTGTTTGCAACTAATGCAGAAACATACCCCTCAGTCGGAATACCATACGGAACACCGTTATAAGTATAAAAAGCCCAAGCTCCATCGCTAAAGTCTGATTTTTTTAATGATTTGCTTACTTTTAAATATTCATCAATATTTAAAACTTTTTTATCAACAACTAATGGTTTTAAAATTGAACCACCCCAATAAGTAAAAACATCAGGCAAATTATTAGCAGCCAACTCAACTTTTATTTTATTCCTTAGCTCATCACCCGCCGCAGTTTCTTGAACAAGATTTATTTCTGGATGTTCAGCCATAAATTTTTTTAATTCCGCTTGAAAATAAGCTGCTTTTGAATCTGAACCTGTATAAGTATCAGCTAATTTAATCGTAATTTTTTCACTGCTACTGCTACTTTTTGAATTATTATTTGTTGATGTCTTATTACCGCATGCTGAAAAAGAAAATACAATTGTCATTATTAATGCTAATGTCAAAAACTTAATACCAACTGCCTTTCTCACACAAATCTCCTCCTTAAATTATTTTAAATTATTTGCGAAACATCGTAAACTATTTTGTTTCGCATATATTTCTAAGGTACACCCACATTTAATCGAATTATATAAGGTTTAATCGTGGGTTTCCCTTATGAAAACAAATTTTAGACAGTGAAGTTGACTTACAAAATCTCATGTCAATATCATTTTTACGGCGTTTTTCCAACCGCTATAAAGCCTATCCATTTCTTCTTTTACATTTAAATTGGGTGAATAAACATATTCATTTCCTCTTAGCTTTATAATTTCATCCTTACTATCCCATAACTTAATGCCAAGTCCAGCCATATATGCAGAACCTAATGCTGATAAATCTTCATTTTCTGTTTTAATAACTTTTATACCCAGCAAATCCGCTTGAAATTGCATTAAAAATTTATTATTGGTTGCCCCTCCATCAACTCTTAATTCTTTTGGAGCTATTCCAGATTCTTCTTTCATTACATCAATAGCATCTTTAATTTGATATGCTATCGATTCTAATGCAACTCTAATTATATGTTCTTTTTTTACACCTCTGGTCATGCCAACTATGGCTGCTTTTGCATCCATATTCCAATATGGAATACCAAGTCCTGAAAATGCAGGAATTAAGTAAACGCCTTCATTACTTTTTAAATTAGAAATTAATTCTTCTAGTTCATCATAGTCTTTAAAAATCTCCAAATTATCTTTTAGCCATTTAAGAGTATCTCCTGTACTATTGACAATACCTTCAAGCACGTATTCTACACTCTTGTCTATTCCCCAAGCAATAGATGTTACCAACCCCCTTTCCGCATCTATGAAATTTTGACCTACATTCATCATGATTGAAGATCCAGTGCCGTATGTAGCTTTTATCATACCTGCTTCAAAACAATTTTGTCCAAAAAGGGCTCCTTGAGAGTCACCAATTA
The DNA here is from genome assembly GCF_002102475.1 of Thermoanaerobacterium sp. PSU-2. NCBI lineage: Bacteria > Bacillati > Bacillota > Clostridia > Thermoanaerobacterales > Thermoanaerobacteraceae > Thermoanaerobacterium > Thermoanaerobacterium sp. PSU-2. The sequence goes on from NZ_MSQD01000011.1 coordinate 79,268, forward strand.
TTCCTGTTATTGGCACTTCCCCATTGAGTATTCCATCACAATTTGTATAACCAAATACATCATTCGATGATATTACTTTAGGTAACATATTTAAAGGTATATCAAAAATTTTTAATAGTTCTTCATCCCATTTAAGAGTTCTTATATTAAAAAGTAGCGTCCTGCTAGCATTTGTATAATCAGTTGCGTGTACTTTTCCATTTGTAAAATTCCACAAAAGCCAGGAATCTATTGTACCAAGCAACAATTTACCTTTGTTTGCCTTTTCCCTAGCTCCTTCAACATTATCCAATATCCACTTCACTTTTGTAGCTGAAAAATAGGGGTTTAAAAGCAATCCCGTTTTATTTTTTATTGATTTTTCAACACCTTGTTCTTTGAGTCGCATACACACATCAGAAGTTCTTCTACACTGCCATACTATAGCATTATAAATAGGTTTTCCCGTTTCTTTGTCCCATACAACAACTGTTTCTCTTTGATTTGTAATAGATATCGCTTTTATATAAGACGTTGGAAAGTTTAATTTATTTATTACATCTTTTATTACTGCCTTTACATTGTTATATATTTCTAACGGATCTTGTTCTACCCACCCTGGATTAGGATAATACTGCTTATGTTCTTTATTGCTTTTTGCAATTACTTTGCCATATTTATCAACAACCATGGCTTTTGTCCCCGATGTGCTTTGATCTATAGCAATAATACAACTATCAGTCATACGTATCACTTCCTATTTAAGTAATGACATTGAAACATCGTATAAATTTGATACTGATAAACCATAATAGTCAAAAATTTGTTTGCTATTCCCTGCTATGGCTGGTTCATCTGGTATGCCTAATATCTTCATTGGCACTGGTTTATTTTGTACCACTACTTCAGCTACAGCAGCACCTAAACCACCAAATATGCTATGTTCCTCTATTGTGATAATGCGACCAGTTTCATGTGCTGCTTTTACAATAGCTTCTTCATCAAGTGGTTTAATAGTATGCATGTTTAAAACCCGACAACCTATACCTTCTTCTCTTAATTTGTCAGATGCATCAACTGCTATTTTTACTGTTTCTCCTGTTGCAATTATCGTTATGTCATTCCCCTGTCTCATAACAACTGCTTTCCCGATTTCATAATCATAATCTAAATCACTGTAAACATCTTCTACTGGGTTTCTGCCTACCCTTACATAAACAGGTCCTTCATAATCTAATAAGCTTGACATCATTTTCTCAGTTTCATACCTATCAGCAGGTATAATGATATTAATATCTGGTATAGCTCTCATCACAGCTATATCCTGTAAAGAATGATGTGACATACCCAATGCTCCATAACTAACTCCACCACTTACACCTATAATCTTTACATTCATTCGTGAATAAGCCACATCAAGTTTTACCTGCTCTATACTTCTCATTGTCAAAAAACATGCAGGCGAAGTTATAAATGGTTTCTTACCTACTGATGCTAATCCTGCAGCTATACCTACCAAATTCTGCTCCGCAATTCCTACTTCTACAAACTGTCTTGGATATTTTTCAGCAAAGCTCGATGTAGATGAAGACCCTCTCGAATCACTTGATAATACAACAATATCCTTATCTACTTCAGCTTCTTTTAATAATACATTGCTAATAACTTCTTTATTTGATATTTTGTTCATTCAAATAAACCTCCATTTGCTCTCTCAACTCAGAAACTGCAGCTTTATATTCCTCCTCAGTAGGAACTCGGTGGTGCCAATTTGCTTTATTTTCTATGAAGCTAATTCCTTTGCCTTTTGTTGTGTATGCTAATATAAGTTTGGGCTTATCATTAGTAGATGCTATAGCCACATTAAAAATATCTAAAAGTCTTTCAATATCATTGCCATCAGTAGTTAACACATCCCAGCCAAAGCTTTTCCATTTATCTTCCAGCGGCTCAAGAGACATTACTTCTTCTGTACTTCCACTAATTTGAAGTCTATTTCTATCAACAATTCCTATAAGATTATTTAATTTATAGTGAGATGCAGCCATAGCAGCCTCCCAATTAGAACCTTCAGCAAGTTCTCCATCTCCCATAAGAGTAAACACGCGGAAAGATTTATTATCCATTTTTGCACCTAATGCCATACCAACTGCAATGGACAATCCATGTCCAAGCGCTCCTGTATTCATTTCTACACCAGGTATTTTATTGTTTGGATGCCCAATAAGCCTTGTGCCAAATTTACAATACGTTTTTAACTCTTCTTTTGGAAAATAACCTTTATCGGCAAGAACACTATAATATGCCTCTACTGAATGTCCCTTACTTAAAATAAATCTATCTCTTTCTTCCCACTTAGGATTGTTTGGATCTATATTCATTACATTATAGTACAATACAGTAAGTATATCTGCAGACGAAAGTGAACCACCAATATGTCCAGATTTAGATTCATAAATCATGTTAATTATATCAAGTCGAATTTGTGTAGCTTTTACCTTTAGATCTAAAACATCATTCAATTATATCACCTCAAAAGTAAAACAATATAAAATCTGAAATTTATCTCCATTGATGTATTCATTACATACACATAAAAATCAAACTTATCCTTGTATCATTTACCTCTTAAAAATTCTTTTATTTCCTGTTCTGTTGGATCAATAGGATCTGGTCTCAAACCAGGGATAAAATTGCATGCTTCATACAAAACTGGAATGACGTCGTGGTGTATTCCTACACAGTGGTGAACGTACGGACCTTTTACTAATTTTTCTTCCCACATTGGCCAATCATTTACCTCAACCCATAGGTATGTACCTCTTGTGTAAGGTCCTTTAATTCCTTTAGCTTTCCCTAAAAGCAAAGAATATTCTCCATGATCACCATCAAATCTTACTATAGAGATATCCCCACCTTTGATTTCGAATTCAGCCGTACCAGGTGCATGCGATTCAAATAAGAAGTGATGCTTAAATTTAGGTTTATTATCTATAGAACACAGAGATGGAGGAAAATTCCCACAGTGAAATAGCAACTCTCCATTTTCATTTTCTGGATGTCTTATTGTAAGGTCTGCAAAAAATGGAACTGCAGAATTCATTGATGCCGCCTGAGCTATTACTGCACTTATTGCTCCATGAACATCTGTTTCACATGTGACAGGAATACCTTCATCAGTTAATAATCCATTTACTAAACAAGGCATGATTCCTAAACTCACTTGTAATGCAGTCCAGCACTGTATAGCAACTGCAGAACAATCTTTTTCTTTTATTAATCTATTTAATGCAACTTTAAAGGCTGCTACTCTTTTAACATCTGATTCGCTTACTTCAGTACAATCAAATTTTGATTTTATAAATTCCATTGTCATTTTTAATTCGGTGCTATCTTCTCTCTCAACAAACAAAGTCTTTTGTTCAACATCTTTTAAAGTGACAGGAGTAATTTGAATGCCAAAACGTTCTAATAATTCGCCTTCATTGTAGATCATCGTCCAAAAACCTTCTGGTCTCGTTGAAATTTGCAATATTTTAAGGTTATTAAATTTCTTTAAAACGTTCGCTACGGAAATAAAATTTTTAAATCCTCTTTCAAAAGATAAATCATCCAAATAACTATTTACTAAATAAGAAAATGGCACATTAAATCTCCGCAGTATCTTTCCAGTTGCGAATAAACCACACTGAGTATCTCTAAGGCGCATTCCATCATCAAGCGGTGCTTCATCTCTTGGTCCCCAAAGCAGCAATGGTTTATTTATTTCTTTCGTGACTTTAGCAACAGCGTCTTCTGTACCAAAATTGCAATGCGGTACAAAAACAGCATCAACGTTTTCATTTTTGAATTTATAAATTACTTTTTTTATGTCATCTGCATTATCTGCTAATAATCCTTCATCATTAATATCTTCAATATCAATAATGTCAATATTATAATTCTCTATTTTATTTCTTGTTAAATTTTTATATTTAAGAGCGTCTTCTTTACTAAAAACATTTCGTCGTGTAGGTAAAAAACCTATTTTTACTCGATCCTCCATTAAATATTCTCCTCCTTAATAATTTCAGATTATTAAATTTGAATCCACATTTAACTTAAGTTTTTAATTAAATTAGATTAATTTTTTCACTATTATTATATAATATATTAATATAAATTTCAACCACTTTATATAAATTTTTTTATCATATTGTAAGGATTTTTTATATAGAAATTATGATTACTTATTACAGGTAAATAAAATTTTATATAAAAAAATAAGGCTCTACTTAATTTTTATATTACTAATAGAGCCATTACATATAAATAAAACTCATTTTCCCTATTCAATAATAAAAATTTTATTTCATGAAATATTTGAAAGAACTATTAAATAATTGCTTAATATTTTAATAGATTTAATTAATTTTTAATACACTTTCTCTTACTACTAACTGTGTATTAATTTCAATTTTTTGTACACTGTCATCATTTCCTTTTATTTTATCAATTAACCTCTTAACAGCAGCTTTACCCATTTCTTGTTTAAATACTTTTAGTGTAGTCAACTTGGGAGTAGAAATTTCACAAAAGGGCATATCATCAAAACCTATAATCGAAACATCTTCTGGTATTTTTACGCCGCTTTCTTTCAATGCTCTCATTGCCCCAAAAGCAATAATATCATTATCAGCAAAAAACGCTGTTGGCAATGTTATATTCTTTTGCTTTAGATATAAAGACATATCGCGATATGAACCTTCTGCCGTTGGCTCCAAAGCAAACTCAAACTTTTTATCAGCCTTTAATGCATAATCTGATAAAGCTTCTAAATAACCTCTTCGCCTATAATAAAAATTGTTGATATAAACCGAACTATGAAGATATCCTACATTAGTATGTCCATTCATAATAAGATATTCTGTAGCTTTATAAGCTGCCTCTGAATTGTTTATTAAAACAGAATCAAAATCGCTATTTTTAAAATAACTATCAAGCATAACAACTGGAACATTAACATTTTTTATCATCATTAAATCATCGTTTGTCATTTCTGTAGCCAAAATCAATATACCTTCAGAATAATCCTTTTCAATGATTTCTATCAATTCTTTGTTATCTTTCTCATTGTAATTTACATGCGATATTAATAATTCGTATCCTTGTGCTTTAGATTCCTTAGTTATACCTTCTATAAGAGAAGTAAAAAATGGCGTATCACAAACGACAAAACCATGCTTTTTGTACATTATAAATCTTATAGTTTTTTGTAAAGTATTAAAAATATTATCTTTAAAATAACCATACTCTTTAGCAATTTTTATTATTTTCTGCCTTGTTTCTTCACTTACGCCACTTTTACCATTAAGTGCATTTGAAACTGTTGCAGGAGATACTCCAACTATTGATGCAATATCTGAGATATTAATTCTAACCACCTCGACATATCTACATTAATTTATATTATTTAAAGTTCATTATAATTTTAATATAATCTACTAAATATATCAAGTAAATTACGTAAAATTTTTATATAAATTTTTTGTATAATTTTTTAGAATAATATCAACTTTAGTTTATATTTTTACTATTATTTCCGCATTACTAAAATGATAAAAGATGTTAGTGTGTAAGTAAACTTCAGCACCAACATCTTTTATATCGAAATATCATTTATTTTCTTTAATAAAATTGATTTATATTTTCTCTCCATTTGATTCTATAACATCCTTATACCAATAAAAGCTCTTCTTCCTTATCCTTCTTAAGTCCTTTAAATCAAATTCGTCTCTATTGACATAGATAAAACCATAACGCTTGCTTATACCTTGATGCGTACTGACAAGATCAATTGCTGACCAAGGGCAATATCCTATTAAGTTTACACCATCGGTTATCGCCAGCTTAGCTTGTTCTATATGTTTGCGTAAAAAATCAATCCTGTAATCATCATTTACTACATCACCTTCCTCTAATTTGTCATAAGCACCTAATCCATTCTCTGTTACCAGCAGCGGAAGATTATATCTTTCATTTATTTCACGCAATGTACTGCGAAAACCTACTGGATCAATTTCCCAGCCGAATTGTGTTTTTTCTAAATAAGGATTAGAAACTCCTCTATAAACTCCTTCTTCTCCAATTGCAATCTGCTGATCTCCCGTGGAATTCTTATCAGATGAGTCATTCTTGCTTTCAGCTACAGTTGATGTTGAATAATAGTTAAATGCTATAAAGTCAGGCTTTCCATTTTTTAAGATTTCCATATCTCCTTCTTGAATGACAGGTGTATACCCTTTCTCCTCCATGTAACTCCATGCTATACTATTGTATCGCCCAAACACAGCCGCATCTAAGTACAGCCAGTTGCGAATTGATGAGAAGTTTGAAGCAGCAATTACATCTTCTGGTTTAGAGCTAGCCGGATAGATTGATATGATATTTGGTGCAGGACCAATTTTTGCATTTGGACACATTTCATGGCATAACTTCATCGCTTTTGCCTGGGCCAAAAGCATATGGTGGTTTTGCTGATACAATTCTTTTTGTGGATTTTCTATTTTAGAATCAACAGTTCCAAGAACTGCACCGTATAAAATCATCATATTTTGTTCATTAATTGTTAACCAGTATTTCACTCTGTCACCGAAATATTTAAACAATGTCTTAGCATAGTTTTCGTAAGCATCTATCGTTTCTCTATTTGACCAGCCACCCTTTTCTTGTAATGCATATGGAAGATCAAAATGGTACATTGTAACAATAGGTTCAATATTATGTGACAGCAATTCATTAATTAAATCGTTATAGAAGGCAATACCTTTTTCATTTATTTCCCCTGTGCCTTTCGGATAAATTCTTGTCCATGCAATAGAAAAGCGATAAGCTTTAAGACCCATTTCTGCAAATAAAGCTATATCTTCTTTGTATCGATGATAATGATCGCTGGCTACTTTAAAATCTGATGTTCCTTCAGGATGCTTTCCCATATCAATGACAGAAGGTCCTTTTCCGTCTTCATTCCATGCCCCTTCCACTTGATAAGCTGATGTGGATGCTCCCCATAAAAAGTCTTTTGGAAATGGTTTTATAAATTTGTGATACATTAATAAATCTTTCCCTCCTAGATCAATATTATAACGTAAACTTATAAATTGGAAGCAATTGTATACCCTTCCATTACAGCTTCCATTATTTTTCTTGGTTTGATACAATCTCCGATCATAAATGTTTCTGGTACAATCCCATAAAGACTTTCTGCTACCGATTTATTTGGTTTCAATCCGGTGGCAATTATAACAGTATCCGCCTTAATGAATTTTTCTTTTCCATCACTTGTTTTAACCACTACAACATCTTCTTTGATTTCCTGGCATGTAGTCTTCAACATTGTATTTAATGTGCTTGCCTGTTGCATTTTTTGGCGAAGTGCAATTTTATAAAGCATGTTTCCCTGCGCTGCTATTTCTCCTGCAAGCTCTATGATTGTAACATTTTTCTGCTGAAGTAATGAAAGCTCCAGTCCAATTTCTGCACCAATTGTGCCGCCACCAATAATTACAACATTCTGCCCAATCTTATCCATATGTTCAATGGCATCATAGAAACTGATCACATGTTGATTATCAATTCCTGGTATATGTGGTATAACAGGATTCGCTCCCACTGCTATTATAACTGCATCTGGCATAATTTTTTCTACAAGTTCCGGCGTAACTTCTGTATTTAGATGAACTTCAACTTTGGACTTTTTAAGCTGTACTTTAAGATAATCTAAAAATGCTTTAATATCACTCTTGTAATATTCCATTGCAACATAGTGAAGTTCGCCACCTAAGAAACTATTTTTTTCAAATAAAATTACTTTATGACCTCTTTTATCTGCTACCAATGCAGCTTGTAGTCCCGCTGGTCCAGCACCTATTACGACAATTCTTTTCTTTATATCAGCCTTTTCTAATTTCCGCGGTATCCATGATTCATTGGAGTATCTTGGATTCACAGAACATCCTACATTTCTGCGGTTTGTAGCTATATGATAACATTGTAAACATCTTATACACGGGACAATGTCCTCAGGTCTACCTTCTCTCGCTTTTTTAGGCCATTCAGGGTCTGCCACCAAAGCACGTCCAAGTGCAACCATGTCTGCAACTCCATCTGAAATCAACTGCTCAGCTTCGTCTGGATTCATAATGGCCCCAACGACTGCAACAGGAATATGAACATTTTCTTTTACGATTTTTGCATACTTTGCATTAGGCACATGTTCTGAAAAATTAGTAGTAACCATATGAACATTAGCCTCACGCTCCATGTCTAATCCACACGAAATCTGTACCATATCAATTAATGGTTCTGCCATCTTTATAAAAGCCAACACATCTTCAAATTCTATCCCACCGTCAATCCATTCTGTTGCTGAAATTCGCATATCAATAGGGAAATTTGTTCCTACCGCTTTTCTAACTCTTTCTAAAATCATTAGAGGAAATCTTGCTCTGTTCTCAAGGCTTCCACCATATTTATCTGTTCTTTTGTTAAAAAATGGTGAAAGGAATTGTGCTGGTAGCCAGCCATGGCCAAAATGCATAAAAATCATATCAAATCCTATATCTTTAGCGTCAAATGCAGTTTGTTCGTACCAGTGAAGTGTTTCCTCCATCATTTCTTCTGTCATTTCTTTTACTTCTACTCCATCATTTCTAATAAATCCGGAAGGTCCTTTGGCAAAATCTTTTACTCGAGCATATTGACCTGCATGTACAATTTCAATAGAAGCTTTTGCACCCGCCTGACGTGCAATCAAAATCCTTTGTCTTGTTTGTTCAACCTCATATTTTGAAAATGCATAAGGTTCATCTGCTGAAGCAAACGAAGACTTTCCAGGCTCTGCAATAACAGAACCAGCGATAACAATTGCCGGTCCACCTAAGGATTTGTCAAGAAATTTCTGTCCAATCGGTGTAGCCACAATTCGATTTCTTACCATCATATCATTGATCTTAATCGGTGAAAATAAGTTTGGATATTTCATAATATTCCTCCTAAATTTAAGTTTTGCATATAGACGATTAATTTTTATATCATCAATAAATATTTCATTAAAATTCTTTAATTTACCATTTCATATGTCATTTTCGTCTATATAGCCAAAATCTACAGTGGTTTTCTCTATTTTTCCCAGAATAATGTCAATACAGACTTTTAGCACATCCCATTAACTAGTCATAATTACTTATCAAAATGAAAGTTACCTAATATTTGAGTTATAATGATAAAAAGAAGAGATGGCTTTATCGCCCCCTCTTATAAACAATTTAATTTATTTTACTAATGTTTCTTCTGTTTCTTCCAACATAATTTGTCTATCTACCATCTTAAAAAACGGAATCCATATTAAAGTTGTTATAATAATCAATACTATTTGTAAAATTGCTGTCGGCACACCTTGTGCAAGAAAACCTGAAATAATCTGCGGCATAGTCCAGTTTACTATAACACCGGATAATCTCGGGGTAACACCAAGTGCTATTGAAAGATAACTAATTGTTGTACAAATAATCGGATTCAAAATATAAGGAATGAATAATAATGGATTTAATAAAATTGGTATACCAAATAACAATGGCTCGTTAATGCCAAAAATTGCAGGAATTATTGCCATTTTACCAAGTGTCTTTAATCTCTTACTCTTTGCGGTAAACGCCATTAAAAATGCAAGACCAAATGTACCTCCAATGCCTCCAGGTTGACATAATACAGAAAATGAATCAGTTATAATATGCGGTAAAGGTAATTCAGATGACAGTGCCTTTAAATTTTCAGCAGATGCAGCTAACGTCAACGGTGAAATGATGCTAAAAACCGCATTGCCATGAATACCAAAAAACATAAACAAAGTGCTTAGTATTTGGACAAGAAGATAAGCTGGATATGACAATCCAATTCCTTGTAATGGTACTTGAATTAGTGAGTAAATCATCTGATGAATGCTTCCAAAACTTGTCTTAGCTAATCCTGCTTCTATAAACGTTGCTAAAAGTGCAGAAAACAATGCGGGCACTAAACTTGCAAAAGATTCTTCTACTATAGGTGGAACACCTTCTGGCATACGCAAATAAATCTTTTTATCTTGAAGCAATTTTGTAAATCTTACAGTAAAAGCACTTATAAGCATCGCAGTAAATAAACCTGGATATCCTAACCATTGAGTAGGAATATCAGTGTATAGTTTATGTGGAGTAATTAACAAAAATGTCATAAAACTAATAATTGTTATGGAAAGGGGTTTCATTCCCAATTTTGTTGCATATTGATATGGTAATACAATAGCAACATACAAAGCAATAATGCTAAGTGTTAGAGATTGAATTGTCATAAATATAGTTGCTAACCCTGTATTTTTAACAAAACTTTGCCATGCTGGGATATTTAAAAATGCTCCTAAGCAAGCAAATGAACCAAGTAAAATAATTGGCAATAAAATTTGAAATGTAGCACCTAATGCACTTAAAAATTTAATGTCGCTTATTTTCTTTGCTATAGGCATTAGCCTTTTTTGCAATGCGTCTATAAATCTATCCATCTTTTTTCCCCCTAAAATATATTTTTTATCTTCTAGTCTCCAACATCATCGTCATGATTTATGTGTACAGTTAAACTAATATTAGCAGCTATACATAGTATAGATGTAAACAAAGCTGAAACTATAATTAATATGATTTGACCTTCTGTCATTAAGCAGTTATAATATACAAAGATAGAATTGTATATGGATGGAGATTTCCATTTTAAAGATGTTTAGGAATGACAATAGACTAAAACTATACATCATCATACTTTTATTTTCATATAGTCAATACTAAAATCGTAAGCAATCATATATTTAAAAATTTTTTCATGAAATCAGTCATAAAATTTCAACAAATCTTATAAGTATAAGTACTGCAAAAAATCATTTTTTAATAATTGCAATAGCATCATCTAAAATTTTTTCGCCATTCATCATTCCAAAATCCATCGGTTTTATAACATCAATTTTATCCGCATACTTTGAAAATGTTTTTGCAATAACGTCCTTTTTGTATGCGATCTGTGGACCTAAAAGTATAGCATCTACCTCTTCAATAAAATTTTCTAATTGTGTATATGGATAAGCTTGAATTTCTGCCTCTATCCCGCGTTTTTTTGCAGCTTCTCTCATTTTTTTGACTACCATACCAGTACTTGCACCGTTTTCACACACCAAAGCAATTTTATACATATCACACCACCCAATATAACATAGATTTCTTAACTATCGTGTCTTATACAAATAGATAATCTCTTCTGCCAATTCCTTTATAATACCTGCTGCAGTCAAATGATCTGCTGCATGTACCAACAACATATTAATTTTTAAATCCTGATGTTCAGCATCATAGAACAGCAATTCGCTGTGGGCCTGATGTGCCTTTATAATCGCCTCATCTGCATGTTTTAAGTCTGCCTCAGCTTCTTCATATTTGCCAGCACGAGCTTGCTTGATTGCTTTCATTGCCAAACTTTTACCTTCACCACTGTTTGCAATGATTTCCATACTTTTTGCTATTGCATCCATAAACATCTCTCCTTCCATCCATCTGCATTTGTTCTTATCTCTCGTCGCTGTGATTTTATTATACTAGCTGGACAATCAAATTTCTATTCTTGATTTTGCACTTTTACAGTGCAATTGATAATATAAATTTTTGAAAATTGCTATGTTATAATATAAAAAAGTAATAATTACATTATTATGTAAGAGGTGAGACTCTCCTATGCAAGAAAAAGAACTTAAAATATTGAACTATTTAAAAGATCAGACAAGCTACGTTACAGCTTTAAACATAGCAGAAAATTTAGGATTTTCAATTCGCAGTGTTAAGACTTATATATCTAATATCAATACAAATTATCCCAATTTAATCCTTTCATCCAGAAAAGGCTACTTTATACAAGATAAAGAACGTCTGGCTAATATATTGAATAATTTTACAAATAACGATATACCCCAGTCTTCAAAAAACAGACAAGCATATATACTTAAACTTCTCTTGCTTCAGCAACAAACAAAAAACCTTGATGAATTAGCAGACGAGCTGTGTATCTCCCCTGTGACTTTGATGAATGAGATATCAAAAATCAAGGCAGAATTAAAAAATTTTGATCTGGTATTCAAAACAAAAAATAATTGTGTCTATATTGAGGGACTGGAAAAAAATAAAAAAAAGATGATATCACATCTTATCTATAACGAGATAAAAGAAAACTTTATTAGTTTAGATCTCCTTCAAACATATTTCCAAAACTTAGATTTAAAGGTAATAAAGGAAGTAGTGACTGAGAAGCTTTTGGCAAATCACTATTTTATCAATGACTTTTCATTGATAAACTTTATTTTACACTTAGCAATTACAATGCAACGTTCCATGGAAAATCTTACTACACCGGAAGTTTTGGATTCCTTAAATAATGTTCATATTACCGAACCTGTTTCTAAGTTATTAATGGAGATCTGTGATGATTTAAAAAAGTATTTCCCTATTCATTTTACGGACAATGAATTTTATAATCTAGCATTAATCTTAACAACCAGTATTGTCAATGAAAATATCACCAAATTGGAATATTCTCAGCTAAACGAAATTATTGGATCTAAAATATGTAATCTAATGGAACTAATTCAAAATAAAGTGAAAAACGCTTTATATATCAACTTAGACAATCCAGATTTCGTGATGCGTTTTTCTTTACATCTATGCAACATGCTTATTCGTTTAGAAAACAATATTAACTTAAGAAATCCTCAACTTCTGTCAATTAAAAACACTTACCCATATATTTACGATGTATCAGTTTTTATCGCTAATATCATCACAGAAGAAACAGGTTACGCAATATCTGAAGATGAAATTGCCTATATATCATTGCATATAGGTGTCTTAATAGAAGAACAAAAAGCATTAAGAAACAAAGTAAAAGTAATCATACTCTGCCCTCGTTATTACTCTACTCATCTCAAGTTAGTAAAAAAAATTCATGCAATCTTTGAGAACGACATAATACTGTCCGGAGTCATTACCACTCCAGATGAGTTAAAGAATTTTTCAGATTATGACCTTGTAATATCCACAGTACATGTTAACATCTGCCTTACTGTCCCAATGATCATCATATCAAATTACTTTGATAATAAAGATATGAGTATTATTGCCAATGAAATTGAAAAAATCAAAAAAGCAAGATTAAGAACTATTTTAGAAAAAAAGCTTAAATTTATATTTAAAAGGGAATTGTTTTTCTATAATCCTGGCTTTTCGAATAAAGAAGATGCAATAAATTATTTGTCTAATGCCTTATATAAATTCGGTTATGTAGACTCATCTTTCCAAGAAAGGATTAACGAAAGAGAAAAGATTAGTCCTAGCGCATACTTAAATATCGCAATACCTCACCCCTTAGAAATGAGTGCTTTTTCAACTGCCATAGCAATATCGATACATCCAACACCAATCAATTGGAATCAAAATAAGGTAAATGTTGTTTTTATGCTTGCAATCAATGAGGAAGATCGAATACTTTTTCGCGATATATTTGATTTTGTGACAGAAATAATTTTAAACAAAAAATATTTTGAAGAACTCTTAAAAACTAAAACATACGAAGATTTTATCCATCTTTTAGTAGCATCGGTATAGTATAAATAATTTTCAAGTTGCAAAAATTTCATATCTATTAAAGTTTGTTACATTACTATTAATTGACATATTACATATATACATGTTATTGTTGTGAATCCATACATGTTAAAAATTAAGGTATATTAATTTTAATTCTACAAATAAACTTAAGAAATCACAAATAAGATATGTAACTGTGTGAATGTCAATAGAAATTTGAGCCACATGCTAATGAATTTTTGAACCACTTCTGCTATTGAAAAAGTGATCCATGTGCTAATGAATTTCTGAGCCATTACTAATGGACTTTTCCTATGGTTGATAGTGGGTTTTTAAAAATGATATTTACTTTTATTTACATATAGCTAATAAAATCAGCATTTGCACAGTTACCGTCTATGCAGATAATAATTTATTTAATTTGCGAATTATCA
>NZ_MSQD01000012.1 GCF_002102475.1 Thermoanaerobacterium sp. PSU-2
TTCCTGTAGCTTCTCCGTTATAGAGGAATTTTGACTTGTCGAATGTATATTTTCTTGTATCCTGTTTATTATCTCCTGTATACTTTCTAACGTTGCCATTGGTGTTACCCCCTTGCTTTAAATAGTTTTCTGCTGCTGTGTTAAAATCAAGAAACTTATCAAGACCTCTTTGCAAAAAATCTTTTAAGCTCCATTTATAGCTCCAATAATACTTCTCATCTGTTAAGATAATTGCATAGTTATCTATGGCCCTACATATTTCTTCTTGTGTATAATCTTTTAATGCTCCATTTATTGCTCGTTTAGTTTTATCTGTTAAAGACCGATGTTGAATGATATTTTTGCTATTCCAATGTTCAAAAATCATTAATTGAGGTGTTATAGTTTCATTTGTAGAATTAACCTGTTTGGTCGGATTTCCAGAATCCGACTTAATATATATATCTTTTGAAGGTGAAGGTGAAGGTGAAGGTGAAGGTGAAGGTGAAGGTGAAGGTGAAGGTGAAGGTGAAGGTGAAGGTGAAGGTGAAGGGTGTTTTTTGTCGTCATCTGTGCTAACTTGCGCGCAATTGCGCGACGTATCTTTTTTGTTTGCGTTATTTTTATTCTCCCATGGTGCATTTTCAGGCACTGGACAACTAGATTTATCTGTTTCTCTTTTATTATCTCTAATGTAGGTTTGATACTTATAATACTTTTCCGGTTCTATTGCTATATATGTATGTCCATCTACTATATATTTAAAAACAAGTCCTACTTCTGCATACTTATCTATTGCTTTTTCAATATCTTCTACAGTAAAAGGGAATGCAGGGAAAATACTTAATTTAATCTTTAAGGGCATTGCCTCCATTCTTCCCCAATCATCAAACCCTGTAATAAACCATGGCCACATTAAGGCTATTGTAGGATCTTCTGCGGCTATTTGTGCTATTTTTTCGTCAATGCTCATATCACTTGTTATAAATCTCTTTCTTCCCATCTTATTCACCTTCATTATTTCTCTCAAGAAATTCATCTATGCCATCAATAAATTCTCCCCAATGAGTAATAGCTTTAGCAAATTCTTTTAAATTTTCTATAGAAGCACCATGTAAATAAGCTTTCTCTAAATATTTCAAGGCTATATCAGGTTCATAATATTTACATCTATTTTTGATAATCCCTCTAATGTAGAATAAATCTTTTATGTAAGGTTTTTCGCTCTCTAATTGTTTTACACTGCATATTTTTTCTATATAATCAAATGCTTTTTCTATTGAATCTTTTGTGTATCCATCAGAACCATCTGGCACTAAATATTGTGATGTTGAAATATCAATTGCATCAAGAATGTCATTTAAAGAATATTTTTTTATTAGTTTTTTTAATGTTTTAATTCCATTTTGGTTTACTTCACATTTTGCAATTTTTTCAAAGTGAGATCTGACATATTCTAATTGTTGATTGTCTAAATTTATCAATTCTTCTCGCCATTTCATCATCATTTCAAGTTGCTCTCGCCGCTCATTTAATTCTTCTAATTGTTGCTTTTGCTTTTCCAAAACAGATTTATCATCCAATAATTTAGCACTTTTCCCTCTATTACAATCTCTACATGCTGTAATCAAGTTTGTAATATCGTTAGTGCCTCCTGCTTTAACCGGCTTAATATGATCTACTTCAAGAATGACATCTGGAGCAGATCTACCACAATATTGGCACTTAAAACTATCACGTTTAAATACCTCAAATCTAATTTTCTTTGATATGTTTTTTCTTGCCATTTTCTCCCCTCCAAATGAGGTTTTGTGAGAGGCTCAATTAAGAGCCTCATTATTACCAAGTAACTTTATATTTAATGAAATGCATTAATTTCCCAGTTTCATTTTTGTCTAAAATTATAAGTGTATCTTTTTTGTCATCATTTTCGTCAATAAGTCTTAGTGTGATTCTTTCATCACTGTTGTAGGATATTTGCAATTTACCATGTATTGTAGAATTGAACACTTCTCTCATCTCATGGAAATCTCTACTAATTATTTGCATTATTGTTCATCTCCTTTCAAAAATTCTGGTAAATCTTCTTCATTGTCTATAATTGCGTCTTCTTGTTTGTTCGCCTTGACTAAGCCTGCGATGTATTCGCATATTGCACTTAAGTCTGATTTCTTGATGTCTTTGGAATGTTTATAGCCGAATTTGTCTAATGCTTTTCTGAATATTGCTACGTCTTTTAGAGCTAGTGCGTATAGCTGGTTAGCTTCTTCTTTTGTGATTAGTTCTTCTTTCTTTGCTACGTGTTTTTCTTGTGAGTTGCCATCGTCATCATCTTCACTGCTAATTCCTAATAATGCTGATAATGCGTATCTTCTGCCATAAGTAATGATGCTTCCTATGCCTTGTGCTGTCATTTTTTCAGGCGTAATCATAAGTGGACTACTTTCTATCCATTCACCGCTTGTATGGAATATGCAAGTGGTTATAATAACTTGTCCGTTTTCTACTTTTGCGTCTTGTATAACTGATAAGCCATTTTTACTTAAAATTGGTCTTACAACGTTTAAAATCTCATTTAATGGTGCATATTTATTTTTTAGAAAAGGATTTGTAGCTGTGTTCGCAGGATTTTTGACTTCTCCCTGAAATTTTGCTAGTGCTGTCGCAATTTCTTTGATACTTTCTGATTTATTCATTACCTTTCCTCCTCCACATGTACGTATCCACATTCACATTGGTATATTCCGTCTATTTTGTCCATTGCATGTCCGCAGCTTGGGCATATACCATATTTGTGATAGAAGTCTTTTTGCTCTAACTTGTGTTGTAAGATTTTTAGAAATTCTTTTAATTCTTCTACATCTTCATCTATCATTTTTTAACCCCCTTAAGTCAAAAACTGAAATCTGATTTTTCTTCATCCGTTCTTCAGTTTCTTTGAGATACTTTTTATAGCATGTCTTACCAAATCCTCGTTCAATAGATTTGATATCCTTGAGTTTACGTCCACATCTTACACAATTTCCATCAAGACCACTCACAAGACCACTCATTATCTTTTTATCCCTCCCATTTAAGCCTTGACTGCACCGCTAAAATGCGGTACAATCAAGACGAAGTTATTTTTGAATAAGTTCTTTAATTGGCACATATAAGTGCCTTTTTTCTTCTGTGACGTATTGGTTCCACGGTATTTCTATATCTTCCATGTAAATTTTTAGTGCCTTGTCTGTGTAGTGCTTAAAGAGTTCGACGTCACCATTTAAATATCTTACGATTGCTCTATATAGATAAGCCATGATGTCTCTGTTTGTGAAACCATATGAAATGAAATCTTCCAATTTCCTCACCTCCTATGTATTAAAGAATTCTATGCCATGCTTAACCCGGCCGTTTTTCACTGTTGTTGTTATATGGAATAGCTTGTACAATATTTGAGCAAGTCTAACTGACATATTAGCACCTCCTTTTCTTTCTACATTCCACGTCATATTTGCTATTATCATGTTTTATGCCTCCTTTATTCTGTAGTAATACTGAAACAATATTTTGTATTCTTCTTCTGTATCTTTCTTTTCTTGTATCAATATTGGTAATAACTGTTTTTCTTTTTCTGCTTTTGCGATGTCTAAGTTGATTTGTCGTATTCTTTCGTTTAGGAAGTTTATTTTATTTTCAAGTTCATCAAGCCTTAGTTCGAGCTGTTGTTTGTCATTTGTATCGATTGCTTTTAATTGTACCTGTATCATATGTTATTCCTCCTTTTTTAGTCAATTGTTTCCATTGCGCTTACTTTCTGGTAGAGGCTTTCTAATTCTTTGATTTGTTCTTGAATGTCATCATAAATGTCTTTTTGTATTTCTGTTATTTTTTGTTCATTTAGTTTTACGACGTAATATCTTTTTTTCTCTTGTAAGCGGTGCAATTTTTCTTCCAATATCATTAATAGGGTTAATTTTTCGTGCCATGTCAGCATCTATTTCACCTCCTTTATTCTGCTATTTTCCTGATGCCACGTGTGGATTTCTCAATCTCTTCCTGCCACCATTCTTCAAGTTTGGCTTCATCAAAGAGTATTTTTCTACCAAGTTTTACATGAGGTATTCTTTTTTCACGCACCAATTGATATAAATATTCTTCTGATATGTTGTTGTTTAGAAATTCTACTGCTTGAGATACTGTTAAGGCTTTTATCATTTTATCCCCTCTTTATGCTGTTTTTATATCGTTTAGCATCTTGTCAGCCACTCTGATTGCGTCTTCGAGATGTCCTGTGACTGCAAGATATTGCGGTAAAGTCAATTTCTTTATTCCTTCACGTTCTTTGTAATTATTCATAAGCAATTCAAGATTTGTCCTATATGCTGTGTTATACGCTTGTTTGAAATGTTCCCATGCGATATTGTGCATTATACCTGCCTTAAAAGCGTATTTTCTGACGAGTTTATTTAATCTTTGCTGTAGATCTCCTTCAATGTTTGTTGCATCAAGATTTTGTATTCTATACTCAAGTGTCTGAACTTTTTCCTTGAGTTCTTTTACTGATTGGGCTTGAAGAATTATTAAATCTTCAATGCTCATAAGTTGTTGTGTTCCTAAAAATGCCTGTGCAAGCACGTCTTTGGCTTTAAGCTGATATTCGACGAGCTTATTTTGAATTGCAGGGCTAACTTTTGCAGGGTTTATAGAGGCTAGCCAAAGCGGTAAGTAGTCTAATTCAATTACGTATGATTCCTGTATACCGCCATTAGAAGGTATGCCCCATAAGGTACACCCCTTTGAAAGTGTCATATGTTCTTTGAGTTTGTCTCTTTGTATACGTGCATCCAACCCTAATGCGTTACAAATGTGATTGACTGCAACATAGATTTTGTTTGTTTTATTATCTTTTACTGCAAGTAACTTATCGCCTTGAAAGTCAACTTCTTTTATTTGCAATTCATTCATACTTTTTCCCTCCTTGTTTTTTCTTCCTCTCAAGTGGTAAAATTTTCTTAAGAGGAGGTGAATATAATGAAGATACATTTTAAATGTCATAGTTGTGGCGAAGAATTTAATGTTGAAACCAAAAACCTTTTAAAAAAACAATCTTTAGAATGTCCAAATTGTAGCAATAACTTTAACGCTTTAAATAAGCTAAATAATGCTGTCCAAAACATTGAAGAAGCAAAATCAATGCTAGAAAAACCAACACCGCCGGAAATTATTACAGCTAGAAAATTTTATTCATGGAGTTTTACATTCATAGACGATTGATTCCACGGAATTAAATCTTCTAATTCGTTCTCTACTGCATTTAAAATTTTTTTGCATTGTTTAAATGAAAGTTTTTTATTCGCAAGAACAGTAATTATTTCATAAATTATTTTCATATCACTTGGTTTAAGCTGTTCTTGCTCCTGCTTCTCTTTTAAAACTTCCTCCATCCTTCTCACCTCCTATGCGGATTGATTTTTTATTGATGGTTCATTATCGTATAATTCTTCTACCGATACATTTAAGATTTGTGCTATTTTAGCTAATGTTTCTGCTTTGATATTTCTTTTGCCGGTTTCTATATAATGGTATCCGGTTCCACTTTTATAGCCCAATTTTTTAGCTAATTCTTTTTGAGATATTTTTTTGTCTTTGCGTAGTTTTTTTATTTTTTTTAAGTCAACCTTCATAGTATTTCACCCTTCCATTATGGTAGTTATATTACCTTTTCGGTAGCTTCAAGTATATTATAAACTACCGATTCGGTATTGTCAATAGTAAATTTGACATTTTGGTAGTTTTTCTTTAAAATTTTTTTTAAAATGTTATAATTATATTACCGCAATGGTAAAATATCTAAAGGGAGTGGTAATAATGCTATTAGGTGAGAGAATAAGGCAGGCTCGTCTGCTTAAAAAATTAACTCAAAAACAATTAGCTGAATTGTTGAATGTAACTGATGCTACAATAAATCGATATGAGAAAGGCTTAAGAAGTCCTGACCCAGAAATGCTAAAAGCTATAGCTGACATTTTAGATGTTTCTGTTGATTATCTTCTTGGTCATACCGACATTAAAAATCCAGCTGAAAAAATCACAAAAGCGTTAGAGGACGATCCAGAGCTTTTGGAATTTTGGGAAGACATTAGTTCAAGAGAAGACCTCAAAATAATGTTTAAACAGGCAAAAGATTTGTCACCTCAAGACATAAAAACAATAATAGCATTAATAAGACGGTTTAAAAATGAACAAGCAGCAACACAACTATAACCCTTAAAGAGGTGATTAGCTTGCCTGAAATTGTACATAACCCTCTTATTAAAGCTTTAATAGATGGTAACATTTGTTTTTCTGAATTAATGACTGCATATGGAATTGTAATCAAATATGCTGATTTAAGCAGTAACCTATATGGCTTTGTGTATGCAGATCCGTCTGACACATATTTATTAGTCATAAACAATAACCTAAATTTTGAAACGCAGCAAAAGGTATTTCTACATGAAATAAATCACATCATCTTTGATATGCCGAAAAAGTCCTATTTTATAGGATTGGATATGCAACATTCAGATTTTGAATTAAATGCGGACAAGCTTGCTGAAGAAATAATAAAAGATTGTATATAGGAGGTCATTTTATGCCCGGAAGTATTCAAAAGAGAGGAAACAATAAATACTTATTAACAGTATCCACAGGCTTTGACTTATTTGGCAAACGTATAAGACATACAAAAACAATTACAGCGAATAGTGATGCAGAAGCAGAAAAGCAACTTGCATTATTCTATGCCGAAGTAATGAAAGGAGATATTAGAAACGACAGAAATATAACACTCGGCAAATATATCGAGTATTGGATCAAAACAAAAGGAAAAAAATTAGCACGCAAAACAATAAGCGAATATAAGAAGTTAGCAAAAAGAATAAACGAAGCATTAGGACATATTAGATTATCGAAGTTAAAACCGAGACACTTGCAGGAATTTTATGATCTGCTAAGAGAACCAGATGCTCGATTAGATGGCAAAGAAGGGCCTTTATCAGAAAATGCAATATCACATTATCACAGATTTTTGCACGCTGTTTTAGAAACTGCTGTTAAAGTAGACAAGCTTATTCCTGAAAATCCTGCTAAAGAAGTGCAAGACCCACCTACACCGGGCAGACCAAGACCGAAGTATTATGACGAGGAACAAACTGCAAAGCTATTAGAAGCCTTAGAAGGCGTTACAGGACGCTTTTTTAAGTACAAGGTATTTATTATATTAACCCTCTTTTTAGGTGCTCGCAGAGGCGAAATTCTCGGTCTTGAATGGAAAGATATAGATTGGGATAAAGGTATAATACATATCCAACGTGACAGCGAATATACCGAATCCGACGGTATCTATGTAGATGACACAAAAAATGAAACTTCTATAAGAGATGTTTCTGTGCCACAAGAAATATTGGATCTGCTAAGAGAATATAAAGCATGGCAAAATAAACAAAGGCTTAAAAAAGGCGACAAGTGGATTGATACAGACAGGCTATTTACACAACATGACGGGAAGCCAATGCACCCCGACACAGTTAGTAGCTGGTTTTCTGACTTCGTAAAAGAAAATAACTTACCACCTATCACAGTACACGGTTTGAGACATACTAACGCAAGCATAATGATAGCAAACAATATAGATATAATAACAGTCGCCGGGAGGTTAGGACATGCAGACAAAGCCACAACAGCTCGGATTTATGCACACATGCTAAAAAGCTCTGATAGGAAGGCAACAGAAAGACTTGCTGACACTTTGTTGAGACAAAAAAAATAAGATTGTCAACAAAAGTGTCAACAATCATTTTTTTGCATCTTTAAAAGTATTGATTTTAGTGGAGCTGGCGAAAGGAATCGAACCTTCAACCTGCTGATTACAAGTCAGCTGCTCTGCCGATTGAGCTACGCCAGCATTTATCGCCCTGACAGTTATATATTATACCGGGTAAGTTTCACTCTGTCAACACCTTTTTTAAAATTTTTGAGAGGAACTGATGGTTATTTCATCAGTTCTTCTCTTATTATTGTCTTCTCCCTGCCGGGTCCTACAGATATTATAGAAGCATTTATCCCTGTCAGTTCTTCTATTCTTTCTACATATTTCTTTGCGTTTTGAGGCAAGTCCTCAAATCTTTCTACATTTGTGATGTCTTCAGTCCATCCGTCCAATTCTTCGTATACAGGCTCACAAATAGCTAAATCTTTCAGGCTGGCTGGAAATGTGTTTATTATCCTTCCATTTAACTTATATCCTACGCATATCTTTATCTTTTCAAATCCAGTGAGAGTATCAAGCTTAGTAAGGGCAAATGACCTTATGCCAGAAAGCCTTACGGCATAATTTACTATGACAATGTCAAGCCATCCGCATCTTCTCGGTCTTCCCGTCGTCGTGCCATACTCATGCCCTTTTTCTCTTAGAAGATCGCCTTCCTCATCCAAAAGCTCTGTTGGAAATGGTCCTTTTCCAACCCTTGTAGTATATGCTTTCACAACGCCTACTACATCATCTATCATTGTTGGACCAACTCCTGCTCCAACTGTTACTCCACCAGATATTGGGTGTGATGCTGTAACATAAGGATATGTTCCTAAATCTATATCGAGAAGCGTTCCTTGTGCACCTTCAAACAATACTTTTTTCCCTTCTTTTATTAAATCGTACAATAGTGAAGTCGTATCTACGATGTACGGTTTAAGTATCTTTGCATATTCAAGGTATTCTTCGTATATTTCTTCGAAGCTCATTTCAGAAACACCGTATATCTTTTTGAATATCTCATTTTTCTTCTTGACATTTATCATCAATTTTTCTCTTAACACTTCTTGATCTACAAGGTCACAAGCCCTTATCCCTATTCTCTCCGATTTATCCATGTAACATGGTCCAATTCCTCTTTTTGTTGTGCCAATGTCGTTATCGCCTTTTGAAGCTTCTTCTAATTCATCAAGTTTAATGTGGTACGGAAGGACTATATGGGCTCTGTCACTGATTTTGAGATTTTTCACATCTACTCCTTGACTTTTCAACTCATTCATCTCAGAAATCAAAGAACCAGGGTTTAAAACGACGCCATTTCCTATAATGCATATCTTGTCAGGGTACAAGATGCCGGACGGTATTAAGTGAAGTTTATACTCAACACCATCTTTTAAAACTGTGTGCCCTGCATTGTTTCCGCCTTGATATCTTACAACCACATCAGCCTTTTCAGCCAAATAGTCTGTTATCTTTCCTTTTCCTTCGTCTCCCCACTGCGAACCTACTATTACAAGCGTTGACATTATTTTGCCCCTTTCTTTACTTTACTCTATTTAAAATTTCCCTTGCCACAACGATGCCTGATACAGACGCTTGTGCAAGTCCTCTCGTGATGCCTGCACCATCACCGGCAGCAAACAGATTTTCTATCTGGGTCTCAAATTTATTTGTAAGTTTCACTCTCGAAGAATAAAACTTAACCTCAACACCGTATAAAAGCGTATGCTTCGAATATATTCCTGGCGATACTTTGTCAAGAGCTTTAAGCATTTCAACTATAGACTGGAGAAATCTGTACGGCAGCACGAGACTTAGATCTCCAGGTGTAGCATCTTTTAACGTAGGCTCTACAAGACCTCTTTTAAGCCTTTCTGGAGTAGATCTTCTCCCAGACAAAAGATCTCCAAGCCTTTGTACGATGACGCCATCTCCCAACATATTTGCAAGCGATGCGATATACTTCCCGTAAGCTATAGGTTCTTTAAAAGGTTCCGTAAATTCCTTGCTTACAAGTATTGCAAAGTTTGTATTGTCTGTCTTTATGTCTTTATAGCTGTGTCCATTTACAGTTTTTAGACCATCGTTGTTTTCTACTACTACTTTTCCATATGGATTCATGCAAAACGTCCTGACCCTGTCATCAAATGATTTGGAGTAGTATATAAACTTTGACTCGTAGACGACATCGGTTATATCCTCCATCACAACAGCAGGAATCTCTACTCTTACGCCAACATCAACCGCATTGTTTTTAGTCTCCAGCGACAATCTTTCAGATTCCTTTTTAAACCAGTCTGCTCCTTCTCTGCCAGGCACTACTACCACATACTTTGAGTAGTACTTCTCACCATCCTCTGTGACGACTCCACACGCCTTGCCACCGTCTGTCAATATCTCTTTAACCATCTTTTTAGTCTTTATCTCTATTTTATCCATCAAGTAATCTTCAATATTTTTTATTATGTCATAGCACTTTTCAGTCCCTAAATGCTTTATGACGGCAGGGATTAACTTCAAGTCTGCCGCAGCAGCTCTTTTCTCTATCTCCCTTATTTTTGCTTTATCAGTGCCATGGACTTCTTTCGTTCCACCAAAGTTTACGTAAATATCATCTACATACTTTATAAGCTCATTTAGCTCACCTTTTGGTATATACTCGTCCAATACTCCACCATAATCAGATGTCAAAGTAAGCTTTCCATCGCTAAATGCACCTGCACCACCTATGCCACAAGTTATAGAGCACGGTTTGCAGTTGGCACACTTTGAGCCATACTGGCTTATAGGGCAAAGTCTACCTCTTATGTCTCTTCCCTTTTCCAAAAGCAATATGTTAAGTCCACTATTTTCCTTCACCAATTCCAGGGATGCAAAAAGTCCTGCCGGACCACCACCGACTATTATTACATCGTATGATTTCATTCAAAACACTCCTTTTTGATAGTATAACAACATCCCCTTTAGTATATTATCAGATATCATCATTTTAATCAACTAAATTTACGAATTATATTCATTATTTTTTATATAAAGTTCGTTTTTTATCGATTTTTGCCTCAGTTTTTCGACAAAATATCGATAAAATTTTAAATACTTTTTTTCATTAACACAGTAAAGCCAAATTCATCATTTTTTTATAGCTTAAAATAATATATAATAGTCTTGTGATTTCAGATATGAAAGGAATGTGTACAATTGAACCATGAAGATCTCCTAAAATTCGCCGTAATAGCCGGAAAAACAATACTTGAAAACGGCGGTGAAACGTATAGAAGTGAAGATACCATAGAAAGGATGCTTAATAATAAAGTTGAGAGAGTGGAGACATTTGTAACACCTACTGGAATCTTTGCTTCTATTGAAAACAACGGAAAAATAGAGACGACGATAACTAGAGTCAAGCAGAGGGATAGCGACTTAAACAAAGTAGCTCTTGTCAACGATTTGTCCAGAAGATTCAGCAAAGAAAGTTTAGATACGCTTGACTTTTCAAAATACGCAGATGAACTTATAAAAATTAGGTCAAAAGGCAAATACAGCTTTTTATTGAGAGTTTTCTTTGCAGGCGTTGCTGCAGCATCATCTGGCATGCTTTTAGGCAGTACCATAAGAGATTTCATTCCTACGTTCATAACAGCTACAATACTGCAGTGTATTGTAACGTATTTTGAAGGGCTGCGCCTTTCTACATTCATAATAAACATCATAGGCAGTGCATTTGCAGCATTATTAGGCTTAGCCTTTTCTCACTTCGCAATAGGCACTTTAAACGGCATAATAATAGGATCAATTGTCACATTGCTGCCGGGAGTGGCCATAACGAATGCAGTCAGAGATGCTATATGGGGTGACTTGATTTCAGCCGTATCAAGAGGCGTTGAAGCCGGAATGTCTGCCATAAGTATAGCTGCTGGAGTAGGATTCGTTCTAAATATTTGGTACGTGATTGGAGGCAAATTATGATACAGCAGATTTTCTTTGGATTTTTAGCAACAGCAGGATTTGCATTTTTATTCAATGTGCCGCTTGATGCCATTGTTGTATCGGGACTTTCAGGTGCAGTGGGATGGGCAGGTTACCTGCTTGTCATGAAGATATACCCTTCAACCATCGCTGCTACATTTATAGCATCGCTTTTTATAGGCATAATGGGGGAAATATTCGCTCAGAAGAAAAAGTACCCCACCACCATATTTGTCATTCCAGGCATAATACCTCTTGTTCCTGGTGCGTATTCTTATAAGACTGTCCTTGCCATAATTCAGGGCAATAATAAACAGGCCTTTGATTTAGGCCTGCAAACCATCGGCATCGCTTTGGCAATAGCCGCCGGACTTATGTTTGTGATCTCATTTGCCAGGATTATGAGACGGTGATCTTTGAAAGCTCCTTGTCAAGCTCTCTTACAGTAACCAATAAGCCTTCAAGATTATCTTTTATGTCTTGTATAAACTTAGACTGCTCCTCTGTTGATGCCGATACCTCTTCCGTCGATGCAGCAGTTTCCTCTGAAACTGCAGATATATTCTCAATTGATGATATTATCTCATTTTTGTACTCAGTAAGACCTGCTACAGCATCATTCAAGACTCGAGTATTTTTCGTTATTGTATCAATAGAGGACTTTATTTCGTTAAACGCTTGTGCTGTAGTTTCAACTTGATTCGATTGCTCATCGGCTATTTCTTTAACAGCGCTTGCTTGCTGCACTGTAGCATCTGTCTTCTGTTTTATGGTGCTTATTATCTTCGCTATCTCAGCCGCAGCTTCTCTCGACTGTTCAGCCAAGTTTCTCACTTCTTCAGCTACGACCGCAAATCCTTTACCTGCTTCACCAGCTCTTGCAGCCTCAATAGCTGCGTTTAAAGCCAGCAAGTTTGTCTGATCGGATATACCTGTGATTACTTCTATGATCTTCTCTATCTGCCTTGAGTTAGACTGCAATTCATTTATTTCTGTCACGACGCTGTCGATGGAGTTTTTCGTCTCTGCCGTCTTCTCCTTAAGTGAATTTATGGTCTCTATGCCGTTTTGGCTTACCCTATTGGCATTGTTTGTAGACTCTTCAACAGCTTTAAAGTAATTTGCAGATTCGTCTATGTTTTGACCCATCTTTTGAGCCATTTCTGCTGCATTTGAAGCATCTTTCGCCTGTTCAGAAGAGCCTTGCGCTATTTCTTCTACTGCTTTGGCTATCTGAGTAAATGTATTATTTGCTTCCTCTATTGACTCTGTAAACTTGCTTACTGTAGCTTCTGCACTCTTTGCAAATTCAGTGACATTTTTGATTATGCCTTTAACCTTATCTACCATCTGATTGTAGCTTTCTATCAAAGAGCCAATCTCATCGTTGCGGCCTTTTGCAACATTGGCATTGAAATTGCCATCTGAAAGCTTCTTAAATCCTTCTTTAAGCCTTGCTATAGGCTTTGTAATCGTAAAAGATATGTATATTGAAAATAATATTGATAATAAAAACGACGCTGCAGCTACAAAAATAAACACACCGGCACTTTTGTCATCCAATACGTAGTGATATGTTCCTGCAAGAGGAATAAGGGCTACAACTATAAATGAAAGCATCAGTCTCCAAAATACACTTCTCATCCATATACCCCCTAACTTATATTATTTCCCCTACTTTGAGAGTCTTTTAAGCTACCTGCCTAAAAGCCTCATCAGATAGACAAACAACTGGCCGCCTAAGTATATGCCTACGATTCCTGCAATACCTGGAAGAACGTTTGGCGCAGGCAATGGCAGCTTTAAAAATGAAAAAATCACGCCTACCAAAAAACCCGTAAATAATGCTAAAATCGACGCTTTCAATTTAACACCTCACTTACCATTATCGACATTACTCTTACAAACTTTAGAGCTTTTATATTATATCACAAAAATTATTTACCTACACAGCATTTAGTTTTATCAAAAAGCATACGCCACTATCTGTATTAAATGCTTCTATTGTACCGTCATGCCATTCGATTATTGCTTTAGTTATAGCCAGTCCTAAGCCTGTCTCGCCTTCATCGCCTTTATAAAATCTCTCAAACATGTTTTTAAGCTCTTCTTCAGTAAATTTCCTTCCGTCGTTTTTTATCTTTACCTCTACATAATCCTTTATATTCTTAATTTCTATATCAATAGACGTCTTTGCATACCTTACGCCATTGCTTAATATGTTCATAAAAGATTGCATAAGCTTTGTTCTGTCGCATTTTACGTTTGCATCGTCTCCAGTTAAGCTTATTTTTATGTTTTTCTTGTTTAGCTGAGGCATTATCTTTTCTATGCATTCCTCAAAAATATCCTTTAAATACTCCTTGTGCTTTTTTATGCCTTCTTGATGTGTTTCGATTTTTGTAAGGTACATCAAGTCGTTTACTATATCTCTCAACCTTTTGCTTTCATCTATGATTATGTCAAGAGATTTTGGTATATCGTCTTTTTCTATGACGCCGTCTTTTATGCCTTCTGCATATCCTTGTATAGACATAAGCGGGGTCTTTAGCTCATGGGAGGCATTTTGCAAAAACCGCCTCTGTGATGTGTAATAATTCCTAAGCTCCACAGACATCTCATTAAAGGCATCTGCCAAAAGTTTTATCTCTCCATCTGACTTTATGTTTACCTTCTCTCCGAACTTCTTATCCTTTATTTTCTCCACCACTTCTGTAAGCTTTGCGATGGGGGCAGAGATCGACCTGGAAAGAAAGTAACCTATTATCAATGATACAATGCCAGAAAGCAAAATACCTTTTAGCAAGACGCCTACTATCTGAAGGGATGCTATCTTTATGCCTTTTACAAGCGTGTACATGACGATAGAGCCGATGACTTTTCCGTTTAAGTTGCTTATTATTGGAAAGACTGCAGCTACCACATCTGTGTTTCCAATCTTTATGCTGTTGTAAGAGCCTTCTTTTGTTATTTTGTCAAGTATTGCGTATTCTATCCTATTCCCTCCGCCAAATGGATTTTGCCTTGATGAATACACGATATCGCCGTTTAAATCCACAACTATAAGGTCGCCATCCAAAATCCTTCCTCCCACCCAAAACTTAGGCATGTACCTTATGGATTGCAGCGCCTCTGGAGTGCTTATCCTTCCATTGTAAAGTCGCTGAATGACAGATCCTTGCCTTATGAGGTTTTGCCTGGCTTCATTTATCAAAAAATCCCTTATCATCAAATTGAAAAATACACCTATTATAGAGAAAGAAATGAATACCAGCACCATATATGAAATTATAAGTTTAAACCTGATAGACATTACGATTCCACCTTATACCCATATCCCCAAATGGTCGATATGTTAAATTCGCACCCGTAGCTTTGCAGTTTTTTCCTTATCCGTTTCACCATGTCATCTACAGCCCTCGTCTCAGTGAAAGAGTCGTACTTCCACACCTTCTCTAAAAGCTGTTCTCTCGTGAAAGCTTTATTTGCATTTTTGGCCAAAAATTGTATAAGCTCAAATTCCATAGAAGTAAATCCTATTTCTTCGCCATTGTATATTACTTTTCTCTCATCAGGCACTATGACGATATCCTTTATCCTTATCTCATCGTTTCTCTTAGGCGTTTTAACCCTTCTAAATACAGATTTCATCCTCGCTATAAGCTCTCGCGGTGAAAATGGCTTTGCGATGTAATCATCTGAGCCTAACTCCAATCCCAATATTTTATCCAAATCTTCATCTCTCGCTGAAACGATTATTATCGGTACATCGCTTTTCTTCCTTATTTCTCTACAAAGCTCATATCCATCCATGCCTGGCATCATTATGTCCAATATAAGCATGTCAGGTTTGTCTTTTTCAAAATTATCTAAAACCGATTCAGCATTTTCAAATGATTTGACAGTATACCCTTCCTTTTCGACGTACTTAACCATGAGATCTCTTATATTCTTGTCATCGTCTACTATATATATAAGTTCTGGCATATTACCACCTCACATCTAATTTAACATCATAAGATATCAAAAACAATATCGTATACTATATATTTTAATCATATTGTCAAAAAAAATAAAAGGCGGTTTCCCGCCTTCTTTGCTTATCTTATATTTTAAACAAATGAAAAAACCATGAGGATGGCAGTCAATGATATCAATACTATTGTGGTAGTCCATCCTATTAAATTTTTCACCGGGCTATTTACGTATTTCCCCATTATCTCTTTATTGTTGACAAGAAGCATCATGGAAATCAAAACCACCGGCAACAAGATTCCATTTAAAACCTGCGTCCATATAGTGATTGTAATAAGCGGCGCATGTGGAATCAATATAATCGCAACAGCTATTATTATTATAGCTGTAAAAAGCGTATAAAATTCTGGCGCTTCATTAAGCCTTTTGTCTATGCCTGCTTCAAAGCCAAATGCTTCACAGATGTAAAATGCCGTAGCAACTGGAAGTATAGCGGCGGAAAAGATAGATGCTATAAAAAGTCCAAATGCGAATACGCCTGATGCCAGCTCACCAGCCAGCGGCTTTAAAGCCATGGCTGCATCCTTTGCCTCATTTATTTTTATGCCATTCACATTGAGAGTTGATGCACAAGCAATTATTATGAAAAAAGCTACGACAACTGTTGCGATACAACCTATCACAACGTCCCAGATTGTGTACTTATAATCGTCTATCTTTATGCCCTTTTCTATAACCGATGATTGCATGTAAAATTGCATCCAAGGAGCTATCGTAGTACCTACAATTCCTATTACCATGCTTAAATAGTCTGTTTTAAATGACATGGTGGGTTTTATAAGGGACTCACCTACAGCCTTCCAATCTGGATGTGACAGAAGAGCTGATATGACGTATGACAACAAAAAAACGCTGAATATCAAAAACACTTTTTCCGCTACAGTATAATTTCCTTTGACGATTAAAAACCATACAGCTAAAGCAGCCAATGGCACCATTATATACTTGCTTATGCCGAAGATTTCCATGCTGCCTGCCACACCTGCAAACTCCGTAGCAGTATTCCCAATATCTGCAATAAGCAGTCCGAGAAAGATGAAGAACGTCACTCTTACGCCGAAGTTTTCTCGTATGAGATCTGCCAACCCTTTTCCTGTCACGACCCCCATCCTGGCGTTCATCTCTTGAATGACGATTAAGACGATAAATGACGGTATCAATGTCCAAAGCAGTTTATATCCATAGGTAGCGCCTGCCACAGAATACGTGGTTATGCCACCTGCATCATTGTCAACACTCCCTGTGATTATACCTGGCCCTAAAATCGACAAAAATATCAATAAATTTGTAAGAAAAGTCTTCCTCTTTGTCACTTCCCACTACCTCCTTGCGAATGTCTTCCCACTTCTCATAAGTTCGTATATTATATCATTTATAAGGACAGTTCCTAATAGCTTCATATCTTCATCTACAACAGGAATCGCTACCAAATTGTACTTTGTCACTGTCTTTATGAGGGATTTTATTGAATCCATATCACGAGTATAGATGATGTCTTTATTCATGATTTCATTTAACAGAGTATTAGGCTCTGAAATCACCAAATCTCTAAGTGTAACCGCACCTAAAAGCCTATTTGATTCATCAACTATATAGATGTAATAAATGATGTCTTCATCTGGTTTTAAAAGCCTAAGCTCCTTTATTGCCTCCTCTACGGAAAGCGTATTTTCAAATGCCACAAAGTCGGTTGTCATCAAGCTTCCAACAGCGTACTCAGGATACTCCATCAGCTCTCTGACTTCCAACGATGCATTGTTCTCCATCTCATTTAAGAGCTCTTCTACTTTTTCTTCATTCAGATCATCCAGTATGTCTGCAACTTCATCTGCAGGCATTTCTTCCAAGATGTCCGCAGCTTTAGAAACAGGCAGCTCGTTTAATATGCTTCTTTGAGTGTCTGTCTCCATTTCCTCCAGCACGTCTGCAGCTCTTCCATGCTCTAAGCTGGAGAATATATCTATGCCGGCCTTTAAATCCAGATCCTCTATGATGTCCGCAAGGTCAGAAGGGTGAAGTGTGGCCAATTTGTGATACGTCTTTGACAACATTATGTTTTCTCTCGAGCGAGTAATCGTCTCTATATCTTCCCAAAGTATAAATTTACTTGATATTGTTTTTCCAAATCTCTTTAAAATCCTCTTTAAAGGCTTTGCAAGGCCAAGTCTTCTCAATATGCCTTCAATGCCTATGTCGACAGCAATTGCAAACAAGCCTTTATCTAAAAGCGCCAACCTTATGTCATTGACTCTTACTACTTTCCTTCCATTTACGTCGATAATCTGTTTGTCTAAGACATTTTTTGACAAGTACAAGACATCTTTAAGGTTATGCGCCTCTACTGGATTAGTGCACACAAGTTCGTACTGCCCAAATTTTTTCGTTATCTTTATGTTTTCCCACTTGTACTCTTTGACGCCAGACTTTGTCTTTACCAACATGGATATTGCAATTGGATGCGTCAATGCCGTTGAAACTCCAACATCCTTAAGTTTACCTAAGATCTCACCGTTTTTAAGCAATATCTTATTGCCTAAAATTCTGCTTAAATAAAGACTTAAAATTGGCATTTCACTACCTCCTTTTCTAAGGGAGGAGTTTTAAGGTAAGATAGACTCCTCCCTCATATTCTTTTTTGAATTATTAAATTTTATTCGCTTATGACTATAAGGGCCAGAGTCCATCATTACCACCTGCCTTTAAAAAATTTAAGCCTTTTACAAAACGTAAAAGGCTCTAATCTCAACACACTCGTTGGGTTTTAGCACTATGCGGCATAGGTAGTACCGGCTGAATTAGATTAAACCTTGTAACGGTAGAATCTGTTGACCCATTGGCATCTCTCGATGTTTCCGGGCATCAGCATGTATCCGCATAGGAGCCTCACTTAACGAACTTTATTCAATTGCATATAAATTATAACACACATTAAATATAACTACAACAAATTTATGACAAATTTTTTAATGCATTTACATCTTTTATTACTATAGCATGTCTTTCAAGCTTTATGACACCTTCTTTGTCTAACTGGCTTAAGATTCTTGTCATATTTTCTCGAGACGTGCCTACCATGTTAGCAAGATCTTGTCTATTTAAGTTTAATTCTATGGCTATGCCATCTTTGCCTTGTATGCCTTTTTCCCTGGCAAATGTCAAAAGAATAGAAACCGTCCTGCCAAGGGAATCCTTAAGGGCTAAGTTTTCTATTATGACCGCCACATTTTGGAGTCTTTTTGCCATGAGTTTTATTATGCCTAAGGCTACTTCATTGTTGTTCAGTATCAAATTTTCTATATCTTTATTTTTAAGCACGATAATCTTTGAATCCTCTATGGCCTCTGCAGTGGCTGGATACTTACCACCTATAAACAGAAGGGATTCAGCAAAAATATCTCCATCCTCCATTATTCTTATTATATGCTCTTTTCCCTGTTGTGATATTTTAGATATCTTGACTTTCCCTTTTTTTACAAAATAAATGGCGTCACCTTCATCGCCTTCGTAAAAAATAACGGTATTTTTCTTGTACTCCTTCTCCAAAGCTATTTTATTGATCTCAAATAGAGATTTCTCGCTTAAGACATTGAAATACGGTATCTTTCTTAAATAATCGTAATCACCCATAAAAATACCCTCTTGACTACTCTGTCCTGTATTTATCTATACTTACAAATTTCGTGTACTGGCCCATCCATAGAAGCTCTATGGTACCTGTAGGACCGTTTCTGTGCTTTGCTATAATAAGCTCTGCGATGTTTTTCTTTTCAGAATCCTTGTTGTAGTAATCATCTCTGTAAAGAAACATGACTATATCAGCGTCCTGCTCAATCGCACCTGACTCTCTTAAATCGCTTAAAATCGGTCTATGATCGGATCTGGCTTCAGGTGCACGGGATAGCTGCGAAAGCGTTATTATAGGAACTTGCAGCTCCCTCGCAAGCCCTTTTAATGACCTTGATATTTCAGAAACCTCCTGCTGCCGGCTTTCCGAGTTTCCCCTTCCTTGCATAAGCTGCAAATAGTCTATTAACACTAAAGACAACCCCTTCTCCAGCTTCAGTCTTCGACACTTTGCCCTTATGTCCATGACTGATATGCCAGGTGTATCGTCAATGTATATAGGCGCTGTAGAAAGAGGAGCCATCGCAGCAGCAAGCCTTGGCCAGTCGTCGTCATCTAAATTTCCCGTTCTAAGCTTTTGGCTGTCTATGTTTGCCGTAGAACATATTAGCCTACTTACAAGTTGCTCTTTAGACATCTCAAGGCTAAATATGGCAACAGGTTTTTTCAGTGCCAATGCGGCATTTTCCGCAATATTTAAGGCAAAGGAAGTTTTACCCATAGATGGCCTTGCAGCAAGAAGTATAAAATCAGATGGCTGAAAGCCAGACGTCTTCAAGTCTAAATCGGGAAAGCCAGATGGCACACCAGTAAGATGTCCTTTATTTTTATAAAGATTTTCTATGTTGTAAAATGTGTCCATCAACACATCTTTAATAGGATAGAAGTTTTCGGTGTTTCTGCCTTGTGCTATGTCAAATATCTTCTGCTCAGCCGTATCCAACACATCGTGAAGATCGCCGCCTTCATAGCTTAACTCCATTATCTCTGATGAAGCTTGGATAAGGCGCCTCAATGTCGCCTTCTCTCTAATCATCTTTGCATAATACGACACGTTGGCAGTAGTCACTATGCTGGATGACAGATTCGTTATGTAGTCAAGCCCTCCTACCGCCTCCAACATATTTTGCCTTCTCAGCTCATCAACCACCGTAACCAAATCGACAGGTATATTCTTTTCAAACATATCCATCATTATGGTAAAAAGCTTTTTATTTGACTCCTTGTAAAAATCATCTGCTTTTACTATCTCTGATGCATCGATTATGGCATCTCTGGACAAAAGCATTGCACCTAAGACAGCCTGTTCTGCCTCTATATTTTGAGGAGGGATTTTATTCCACTCCATCTCATTCCCCCCTTAAAAGTCCAAAACTTTGTGTATTTTTCACTCCAAGTCCTGAATAAACTTGAGTAATTATTGTCCTACAACATCTACTTTTACCTTTGCTTGTATGCCGGGGTATATTTTGATGTCTACGTTATAAGTGCCGATTGTCTTTATAGAATCCGGAAGATTTATCTTCTTCTTGTCAATATCATATCCTTTTTTATTAAGCTCATCCTGTATGTCTTTTGACGTTATAGATCCAAACAATTTGCCGTTTTCGCCCGTTTTTACTTTAAGCACGATGGACTCCTGCGAAAGCTTTTTAGCCATCTCTTGTGCAGCTTCTACCTCTTTCTGCCTTTTCTTTTCCTCCGCTTTTTTCTTTTCATTGAGAACATTTATGTTTGACTTCGTGGCATCTATAGCAAGTCCACGAGGCAAAAGATAATTTCTACCATAACCGTCACTTACATTTACTACGTCGCCTGCTTTGCCTATACCCTTTACATCCTTTTGCAAAATCACTTTCATTACGATTCACCTTCCTTAAAATATTCATCTATGGCTGTCTTCAAATCATCTACGACATTTTTAATAGGCTTTTTGACCTGAGCACCTGCCACAGTCAAATGACCGCCGCCGCCCAATTTTTCCAGTATTACCTGAACATTTATATCCCCTATCGATCTTCCGCTTATGGCCACATCGTCATGCCTTTTAAATACGACAAAAGATGCCTGAACGCCTTTTATGTTGAGAAGTTCATCTGCAGCTTGTGCAGCTATGACATTGTCCGTCTCATCAGGGCTTACTGCAATCGCTATTCCTTCTTCTGTTATCTCAGCATTTTTTACTATCGTAGATTTTATTATATACGATTTTAAGTCATTTTGAAACAGCATCTTTACAGATATAGTATCGGCACCCTTTCTTCTAAGATAAGATGCAGCTTCAAATGTCCTTACACCTGTCCTAAATGTGAAATTTTTCGTGTCAACCGTTATTCCAGCCAAAAGCGCTTCTGCTTCTATCGGCTTTAAATCAATCTTGTCTTTTATATACTGTGATATCTCAGTTACAAGTTCACATGTAGATGATGCGTATGGCTCTAAGTAAATAAGCAATGCCTTGTCGATAAATTCTTTTCCTCTCCTATGGTGATCGATAACTACTATCCTATCCACCATGTTTATTAATTCGGGGTACGTAAGATAGCTGGGTCTATGGGCATCAACGACGATAAGAAGCGTCTTTGGATTAACCATGCTCTTGGCATTGCCTACATCGATAAAAGGATTTGCGTACTCCTCGTCTTTCTCTATCTTCTCTAAAAGGGTTTCTATAGCCGGATTTGATTTGTCTAAAATTATCTTTGCATCTTTGCCGAAAGACACAGCACACCTATACATGCCTATTGCGGCACCTAATGAGTCAAAATCCATAAAATTATGCCCCATAAGCAAAACATTTGACGAATCCTCAATCAGTTCTCTTATGGCATGTGCCACAACCCTCGCTTTGACCTTTGTCCTCTTTTCTACAGCCTGTGTCTTTCCTCCATATATGAGGATTTTCTCACCTTTTTTGACTACGGCCTGATCACCGCCTCTGCCTAATGAGAGATCAATGGCAGAAACTGCGTACTCGTTTAATTTTGCAAACTCCGACGAATCTGCACCAACACCTATGCTTAACGTAATCGGTATTTTGTTTCCTACATTTATATCTCTTATAAAGTCAAGTATCTCAAATCTATTTTCTTCAAGATTTTTCAAATCCGCCTCTTGCGTCACAAAGATGTACCTGTCATTGGCGTACTTTATTATATAGGCATTCATTGATTGAATCCAAATGTTCAATCGCCTTTCTATTTCTGCAGCCACAACAGGCTTATTTAGATCATCTGCAGACTGCAAAGCTTCTTCGTAATTATCTACAAGTATGTAGCCTAAGACAGGTTGAGAGCTTACAAGCTTTTTCGATATTTCCATGTAATCAGTTTCGTCAAAGATGAAGACATTGTAGTAATTTTCACCGTCTTTGGGTTTTCTCTTTCTAGTTTTAGAGATGATGCTTATCATGTAGTAGTATTTATTGCCAATCCTGAAGTGATACTTTTCATCCTTTTTCGACTTTGCGTATTTTAAAAAAACATTGTTTATATCCTTTTTATCCTCAAAAGTTTGGGCAAAACAAGAATTGTACCAGACGATATTCCCATCTTCCCTCATCAATGCTACAGGTATAGGCAAAAGCGGTAGTACATTGCCTGATGCCTTATCGACGCTAAAAAAGAGCCTTTCAACGTACTTATCAAATTCTGTCCGCTTCTTTTTTGCCCCTCTGTACTCCACGTACAAAATGTACGCCAAAAGAACCATTGATACAATGCTGATGTATACATTATAGTACAAGAGTACAAAAGCAAGCACTGCCGATAAAATGATGCTTAATAAGCTTACAGAGGATATTAACTTATAATTCTTTTTATCAAACATGAATACATCCCCTTAAACCATGATACAAAAACCATATCACGTAAATCTTCGCAAGTTCATGCTTGTATCTATGACCCCCAGTAGCGTCATCAGAGAAAAAGTAATCGGAAACATAAACAAAGCCACTAATATCACATCGCTTATTAAAGAGCTTACATTAAATCTCTTTGTCATAAAGTATTTTACATATGAAAGGCCGCTTACGGTAAACCCAATAGATAGAAGCAACAGCAGATTAGATGCCACAGCGCTGGAGTTTACAAAATACTGATACAAAAGAGCACCTATAAAAATCCATCCCGTCATGTAAGGCATCCTCCAAAACATGAAGGGAGGTAATTTCTTTACTTTGCCTTCCCTTACCAATATCCTTGAAAGAAGCATGTAGTTAGCTAAGACGATAAGGGCAATCATTATGACAAAAATAGATGGAATAAGCATCTTTAAAGACTCTAATGTATAACTTATCATGCTTTTTACATAAGCTGCATCAGGCGAGTTTTTATATATGTCTAATACCTGATTCCCAATCTGCTGATAGTCACTTAAAATACTACTTATTACATTTATACTAAATATTTTAAGAACATACAATACTCCTACAAAGCCTGCCAAAGATATTGCACCAGTTTCAACCACCACATCCTGAGGAGTGCTGCCACTTTTTATAAAATATCCCATTGCAATCCCTACAGCGCTTAACGCAGCCACAATTGAAGCTGTGATTATGTCTGTAAACAAAAATGTAGCAATAAAAATTAAAGCTGTAGTCAAGATGCCGTACAGCAAACTATTGCTCCTTATTATCACCACGCTTACAGGTACTGCCACAAAAAACAATACGAAAAAAAGCGGCGGTACATATGACCCAATCAAAACCATTATAACCGCTACAGCCACCATTAAAGCTCCATTTACCATGTTTTTGCTGCTCATTTTTTATCCTCCATGCACTATCTTACCTTTTCTTAAGGTACTCCGCCAGTTTTCTGTAATTTTGAGAGTCTTCTTCTATGTCTGCCGAAATGGATTTTATCCTCTTTAAAATTTCCTCATCGATTTCTCTAAAATCATACCCTAATTTGTCTCCAAGAAGATACCCTATTATGATTACGTGACATATGTCGTCTATCAATTCTTGAGGCAAATCGTCATTATTAAAATTTTTAAAAACTGATGCAGTTTTCAATAAAAGCTCAACTTTTAAATTTTCCAAGCTTTTAATATTTCTCGTTATATCAAAATTATTCTCCATAATATCCCACCTTAAACACATGAAAAACAAGAGAGGGCTTGACCCTCTCTATATTATATCATTATTCGGCTGTATATGGTAGTAGTGCAATCTGTCTCGCTCTTTTTATAGCAACTGTAAGTTGCCTTTGATGTATAGCACAGTTTCCTGTTATTCTTCTCGGAAGTATCTTGCCTCTTTCAGTTATATACTTGCGAAGCTTGCCGACTTCCTTGTAATCTATATAATCTATCCTGTCAGCGCAAAAAGCGCATACTTTTTTCTTAGCTTTTCTATTTTTCCTCTTTTGAGCGGAATTCTCCTTAGAATTGTTATTGTTGTTTGACATCATCTACCCTCCTTAGAATGGAAGATCATCCTCTGACTCTACCGGACTAAATCCATCAAAATCGCCGCCATCTAAGTCGATATCAAAATTGTGAATATCCTTACTTAGATCTGGCATAGGATCGCTACCGCTGGATTTATTTGAGTCCAAAAATTTAACTTCGTCTGCCACAACTTCTGTAACCCAGTGGCGATTGCCGCTATTATCATCCCATGTGCGAGTTTGAATGCTGCCGGACACAGCCACCAATCTTCCCTTTTTAAGATTATTTCCGCAAACTTCTGCCAGTTTTCTCCACGTAACGATGGGTATAAAATCAGCCAACCTGTCTCCGTTCTGCTGTGTGTAATTCCTGTTGACGGCAAGTGTAAATGTGGTCACAGGAACCATGTTTGCAGAAGCATACTTAAGGACAGGATCTTTAGTCAAACGGCCTATTAATATAACTTTATTCAACATCATTAACCCACCTATCGTTCATTATTTATCAACTTTCACGATCAAGTATCTCAATATACCGTCTGTGATCTTGTATACTCTTTCAAGTTCATGTGGGACATCTACATCGCTTGTAAAGTTCATCAATACATAGTATCCTTCAGTTTTCTTATCGATTTCATATGCAAGCTTCTTCCTGCCCCACTCATCCACATTAGTAATTTCTCCACCTTTTTCTGTTATGAGATTTTTAAACTTCTCAATTAAAGCAGGTCTTGCCTCGTCATTTACATCTGGAGAAATTATGAATATTGTTTCATACGCTCTCATTCTTTCACCTCCTTATGGACTTTACGGCCCTATTGGGCAAGGCGGCAATCCATATTGTTATTTTATCATTGTTCATTTGGTTTTTCAACAGTTTTTATTACTTTTTTCATTCCTTTTTCAAATTTTGGCCTTGGCATTAAAACCATCCTGCCGCACTTTAAACACTTTATCCTTATGTCCATTCCTACCCTAAGCACTTCCCATTCATCGTTGCCGCAAGGATGGACCTTTTTCATTTTTACAATATCACCTACGTTAATCTCTTTCGGCACTGACATCACCCTTTTTATCTTTGTCTTCGATTGATATATTCATGTGAGGATATGGCAAATCAATATTGTAATCCTTAAAAAGCTTCTTAATCCTGTACCTTAGATCCCTTTCAACAGCCCACTGCTGCATTGGCTTTGCCATTGCTACTACAGTTATTTCCACTGTAGAGTCTTTAAAATTTGTTATTCCAAGGACTTTTGGGCCATCTAAAAGGTCAGTTCTGTCCCTTTTCATTTCGTCACATATCTCATTAAGGGCTTCTATGACCCTATCTACATCTTCTTCATAAGATACGGATACAGCCACAAGTGCTCTCATGGCACCCTTTGAATGGTTTGTCACAGATGTTATCTCTCCGTTTGGTATGATGTTTAAATCACCCGAAAAATCCCTTATTTTTGTGACTCTAAGTCCGATCTCCTCAACAGTGCCGGATAAGTTGTTTATTGTTATGTAGTCCCCTACTCCGAATTGGTCTTCAAATATTATGAAAAACCCGGTAATGACGTCTTTCACAAGGCTTTGGGCTCCAAATCCTACGGCAAGGCTACCTATACCAGCAACAGCCAATATGGAACCCATCTTAAGCCCTAATATCTCAAGGATAGAATAAACAGCCACAAAATATATGACGTACTTTAAAATATTCTTCGTAAGTGAAGAAAGAGTCTTTACTTTTCGCTCGGAAAATTGAAGCTTTGACTTCTCTTGCATCACATAAAATCGATCGATTAAAAGATACCCCAACTTTTTGGCAATATAGGCTATTATTATGACTTTTATTATGTCAAAAGTATTTCCAAAAATTTTTATATCGTAAAGCTTCAGTATTTGATCGTAAAGTCTACTTATGTACTCCAATTTAAACATCCTTTCATTTAAAGCAAAAGCAATTTAATAAAGTCCTTGTTTGTCAAAAACAGCTTTGCAAATTGAGACTTTTCTATGTAAGTCCAATAACTTAATGGCAGCATGCCATTTACTACACTTAACAATCCAAACAGCAAAAATAGAAATGCAAATCCTTCTATAGCGCCTAAAATTCCACCACCGACTCTGTTGAAAGTCCTTATAACTGGATAATCCATTAACTTATTGATAGTTACTGCAACAGCTTTCAAAAACAGCAAAGACAGCAAAAACGTAAATACAAAACTAATCAATATAACAATCATCTTCGTCGATGCACCGCTTAAAATCGCATCACCGTATCCTGTGATCTTCACTATAAGACTTACCAATTTATTATTTCTCAATATCAATTGTTCTACAACTGGATAAAATCTTTTAGTCAAAATCCATGATAGCACAATGCTGGCCATCCCGTACAACGTCATGATAAATCCTTTAATGAAGCCAGTATATATGAAATAGGCTATTATTAAAAGTATTGCCATATCAACAATATTCATATAAACCACCTTAAAGTGCAACTACTATTATAATACACATATCTACCCAGCTTTTCAACCTAAAATGTCGTCAGTGTATTAACAAGGTAAAAATTGTGAAAAATAAATATGAGATTGCTTAAAGGAGATGGGCTACAATGAAACTGATAAACATAAATGACAAAACTTGTTACAGCGATTTTAGCCTTGAATTTTCAAGATGTTTTAATAAATTGTTTAATTTTAAGGATGAATTTGTAATAGTATGTATTGGCACTGATAGATCCACAGGAGATAGCCTGGGACCTATCGTGGGATACAAATTAAAAAACTATTTCTCCGATAAAATAGGCATATACGGCACATTAAATGAACCTGTCCACGCTAAAAACTTAAATGAAACTTTAAATACGATAAACAAAGTACATAAAAATCCTTTTATAGTCGCTGTAGACGCATGTCTTGGCTCATTAAACCACGTAGGGTGCATATCAATAGGTGAAGGATCTATAAAACCTGGCGCAGGTGTTTCTAAGGATTTGCCTCCTATCGGAAACATGTATGTGACCGGAATAGTAAATATATCAGGTTTTATGGAATTTATGGTTCTGCAGAATACGAGGCTTAATATCGTTATGAAAATGGCAGATATAATAACGTACGGCATAACACAATCTATAATGAACATCATAGACCGCAAGGAAAGGGCGTGATTTACGCCCTTTCTTTGCTTTCATCAATATTAAATTGGCTTAATCTTATGAAGTTGTTTATGGCATCGATTATCGGTGTGTACTTTTCATAGAATATGACTATCAAATCGCCTGGCATCGCTTCATACATGGCCGATTTCAGTGCATCTACTTCTTTTAAAATCACCTTTACATCTTCTTTAGAAATCCCACCTTTTAAGGCGCCTATCTCAAGAAGTTTTGCTACTTCGCCAGGTTTTCTTCCTCTCAAATCTATGTCTTCTTTTATGTAGATTTTGTCAAACCCTTTTCCACATATCTCTCCAACCTTCAGTGTGCTTGAATCGCTTCTGTCCCCAGGCACACCTATAACGCCGATTAAGCGATTTGGATTTAGTTTGCGAGCAGATTCTATCACTTTCTTTATTCCATCAATATTATGGCCATAATCCACCAACACTCTGAAGCTTCCTATGTTGAATATATTAAATCTGCCTGGATTGTGGTTTTCATCGCAGTAAAAAGACCTAATGCCTCTCGATATGACGTTGACTGGAACCTTTATCCCATAACATGCAGCAATTGATGCCATGGCATTTTCCACATTGTACAAGACTTTGCCGTTTAACGTTGCTGGAATCTCATCGATCTTCACAACAGGTATGATTTCGCCATTTGCTATGACTATAGTGTCGTCCTTTAAATATACAGATATACCACCATTTTCAAGATGTCTTTTTATAGTCAAGTTGTTCTCGTGCATGGAGAAGTATATGATCTTTCCCTTTGCTCTTTTCGCTATGTATGGTGTCATAGGATCATCTGCATTTAACACAGAATAGCCATCCTTTTTTACTGCCTCCACCACCAGTGATTTTACAAAAGCCAGATCTTCCAATGTCTCAACACCATCTATCCCAAGATGATCTTCTGATATGTTTGTGATTATGCCGACATCAGCTAAATCATATCCTAAGCCTTCTCTCACTATGCCGCCTCTGGCGGTTTCTAATACTGCTGCATCGATGTTTTTGTCTGCAAGGCATGTTCTGGCGCTTTTCGGCCCCGAATTATCGCCTTTGTATATGCAGACATCGTCTACGTAGATGCCATCTGTTGAAGTCATGCCAACTGTATAACCGTATATCTTAAGTATATGTGATATCATCCTCACAGTGGTGGTCTTTCCATTCGTCCCTGTCACTGATATTATTGGTATAGTAGCTTTGCTTCCCTTAGGATAAAGCATATCTATTATTGCCTTAGCTACGTCTCTTGGTTTCCCTTGTGACGGATAGTGGTGCATCCTTATTCCAGGCGCTGCATTGACTTCAATTATTGCACCATTCTCCTTATTTAAAGGCAGCGATATATTCTCCATAGTGATATCAATTCCTGCAATATCAAGTCCTATGGCTTTAGCTGCTCTTACAGCTATCTCAATATTGTCTGGATGTATTTCTTTTGTCCTGTCTACTGCCGTTCCACCAGTGCTTAAATTGGCGCTTTCTCTAAAATAAACATACACGCCTTTTTTGGGAATATCATCTATGTTATAACCTTGCTTTTTTAAGACGAATTGAGAAATGTTATCTATATTTATCTTTGTAAGAGGCTTTTCATGTCCTACACCTCTTAAAGGATTTTCATTTTCTATCTCCACCAGTTCTCTTATCGTATGTACGCCATCTCCTAATACTCTTGCAGGTATTCTCTCAGCCACTGCCACCACTCTGTCGCCTACCACTAAAACTCTGTAATTCTTTCCTTTGATGTGCTTTTCCACTATGACGATATCGCTTATATTTTTAGCATTTCTGTAAGCAACAATAAGTTCCTCCTTGTTAGAAAGGTTTAAAAAGACGCCTTTTCCTTGATTTCCATTGTAAGGCTTAACTACAACTGGATATCCAATTTCCTCAGCTATGGCAATAGCGTCATTTTCATTGTACGCCACATCTCCTTCAGGCACTGGCAATCCATATTCTTTGATTATTTTTTTCGTAAGAATTTTGTCGCATGCGATGTCTACAGCAATGCAACTGGTATTTTGCGTTATGGTACCTTCTATCATCTTTTGATAGCGGCCATACCCAAGCCTCAATATGCTGCCATTTCCCACTCGCGTCACAGGTATTGATGCTTCTTCAGCAGCTTTTTTTATAGCCATCGTACTTGGCCCCAATTCCACTTCTACGACGACTTTTCTAATCTGCTCCAA
This sequence comes from Thermoanaerobacterium sp. PSU-2, assembly GCF_002102475.1. Taxonomy (NCBI): domain Bacteria; kingdom Bacillati; phylum Bacillota; class Clostridia; order Thermoanaerobacterales; family Thermoanaerobacteraceae; genus Thermoanaerobacterium; species Thermoanaerobacterium sp. PSU-2. The sequence goes on from NZ_MSQD01000012.1 coordinate 30,135, forward strand.
CTCCTGCTGAAAATCAAAGTCTTCGCCGTTTATAAATTTATTTACCATTTTTACTGCTAACTTTGCAGATCTTAATGCACACTCTTCCAGTTCGTACTCGAAAATGACATTGTACATGTGCCCATCAATAAGTCGCGCTTTCCCAAACTTCACATCATAGCCCAACATATTTTGTATCTCCAGTATTATGTGCTCGGTCACATGGGGAAGATACGTCCCTTCCTCAAGCCTTTTTATAAATCCGCCTTCATAGCCGTATGAACAGCAGTGTTTGCTTAAACCTGGGATTGTTTTTACAAGCCTCTCATTAAATCCAGGTATGTCTTTCGTAGGTATATCATGATCACCTGTGTCAACTACCATCTTTACAACAGGTCTATGGCAGTATATGTTTCTGCCTCGATACACCTTTATGTCCTTTATATTCATTATTTATCCTCCTCATTGTATTTAAAAGGCTCCCTCAGCATGATATTAAAACCATATCCAGATGGGAGTATATGCAGTGTAACATGTGTCAATGATAGTATCTCATCAGGACTTGATTCCGATACATTTGTATTTTTTAGCGTCCTTCCATCTACAACAGTCACTGCATTTGAGCCAATGACTTTAAACTTGTCGCCATCGACAACTATGGCAGTATCCTCATCTATTCCTACTCCAAGATTGTTGGGATTTTCAGCTATGGCCGTAAGCAGTCTTCCAATCCTGCCTCTTTGGGCAAAATGTTGATCTATTATGACGTTATTCAAAAGTCCCAATCCTGAAGCCATGTTTATGGTGCATTTTCTCGGGGCTTCCTCGTCGTCTCCACCTATTATCATTGTCCCTGACATAGCGGAAGCACCTGCGCTTGTGCCAACTATTAGAGTCCCTTTCCGCTTATTAAGTTCATTCAATAGTTTGTCTATACCGCTTCCGCCAAGTATGCTTGTGATCCTTAATTGATCTCCACCTGTAAAGAAAATACATGTGCTTTTTTTAAGCTTTTCTAAGGCAATCTCATCTTTTGCATCATCTCTTGAATCTATATTTACAGTTTCTACGATCCCAGCTCCTAGCCTTTTAAAAATTTCCACATAATTTTTACCTACCTCTTGTGGCTTTTCTGTGGCTGTAGTCATCACCACAATCCTGCCATTTTCACCACCTGATAGCTTTATCACTTCTTTTAAAATTACACATTTATCTTTTTTGTCCTCTGCTCCACCTATTATAATCAGTTTCCCTGTTTTTATTTCATCCATCTATACGCCTCCAAAGAAGTTAAAAAATAAAAAACTTCAACCATATATAGTATGGCTGAAGTTTTTTAACAATATACTTTTTTATTTAATTCGTACAAATTTTTACAGAATTCCTTTTCACATTAAGCACTATTGTGTTTGATAAAATGACTTCCCCGTCAACACAAAGCGCCAACTCTTTTTCAGCGTCTATATGTATTTTCTCGGCTTTATAAGTTTCAACACATTTCAACGATGTGTGCTTCCCAAAGATGGCCATAGGAAGCAAGAAAAGCAGCTTAAATTTGCTGATTTCATTTACGATTATCACATCTAAATATCCATCATCAGGATTGGCGTCAGGCAAAATCTTAAATCCACCGCCGTAAAAGCTGCAATTGCCAAATGCAGCTAACATTATCCTTCTCTTTATCATCTTTCCGTCTATATCGATCTTTACGTTGTATGGCTTGTATTTAAAAAGTACATTTATAAGGCTTAATGTATAAGCTAAAATTCCACTGACAAATCTTTTAAATCTGGTTACTTGCACCGCAACGTCTGCATCGATGCCTATATTTGCCACATTGTTGCATGTAATGTACTTGTTTATGACAGCGCTATCGATAAACTTTGTCTTTTTCATTAACAGAATTTCCAATGCCTTATATACGTCCTTTGGAATGCGGAAATACCTGGCAAAATCATTGCCAGTACCTAAAGGTATTATGCCAAGTGCTACATCTGAATCCTTTATGCCATTGATGACCTCATGAACTGTCCCGTCGCCACCTACTGCTACTACGATTTCAAAATCATCTTTTACAGCTTCTCTCGCCAGTATAGTGCCATGTCCGGGATATTTTGTTATAAAAAACTTGTACTTTAAGTTTTTCTCATTCATATACTTCTCTATTTTAGGAATCATCCTGTATGCCTTGCCATTGCCAGCAGTGGGGTTTACAATAAAGGCGATCAAATTATCCTCACCTCTGGCCTTTTCTTGCCTTATCTATGGCTTGTATCTCCTCAGCAGACAGAGGATAATTTGATTGTGCTTTGACTATAGGTTTTGCAAATGTGGCTGTTTCATTTCTTCCATAGATACCTGATATTACTATTCCATTGTCATCGCTATCTAAAAGAGCTATCGAAAAGCTTAAATCAGATCCAACATCATTAAAAGCATTGTACCTTACGATTCCAACCTTTTTTATAGATGCTTTCATTTCATTGTCTATCATGCTTAGCTCTTTTCTGAACTTCTCCAACTTCTCGTTAAACTCGTCGTTTTTGCTTATATTTTTAGCCAAAAGATCTACTACATCCCCCATCTCCAATTCCTTAATAAGCTTTTTATATTTATTTTTCAATTTTGTGTATTTTGAATTAATCACAATGACCACTATAAAATCTATTAATCCTAAGACAATCGCAAATAATACAAGTAAATCCATATTTTTATTGAGCATCATCATAAGTTCCTGCATAGTTTTTTTCCTCCGCATATAAAGATTATTTAAATGGCCTGTTTTGCTATAGTATAAAGTGCTTCAACAGCTTTATCAACTTCATCTTCTGTGTTGAAATAACCTATTCCAAATCTGACGGTTCCAGTCTTTATAGTGCCTATTGTCTGATGTGCCAAAGATGAACAATGGAGTCCAGACCTCGTCGCTATATCAAATGCCTTATCCAATATATAGCTTACCTCACCAGAATCAATATCTTTGATATTGACTGAAACGACGCCAACTCGTTTTTTCGAATCTTCGTTTCCATATAAGATAAGATTAGGAATTTCTTTTACACCATCTATAAATCTCCTGACAAGCATCCTTTCATGATCTAAAATACTTTCAACGCCTACGCTTCTAACAAATCTTACGCCTTCTTTCAAACCTGCAATCCCAGGCGTATTTGGCGTGCCACTTTCCAGCATATCAGGCATCATATCAGGCTGATGTATGTTTTCCGAATTGCTACCTGTCCCACCTTCTTTTATCGTCTTAAGTTTTATTGTGTCTCCCACATAAAGCCCACCGGTACCTTGAGGGCCTAACAGGGATTTGTGGCCAGGAAATGCTAATAAATCAATATTGTCTCTCTCTACATCAATAGGATAACTGCCTGCAGTCTGGGCAGCATCCACAAGGAAATATATACCCATTTCCCGGGCAATACTACCTATTTCCCTTATTGGCATCAGCGTGCCAGTAACGTTTGATGCATGGATCATGGCGATCAGTTTTGTATTTTTCTTTATGGATTTCTTTACATCCTCCACATCGATATTTCCCTTTTCATCGCATTTGACTACAGTCAAATCGATGTAATTCCTATCCCTCAGCGCAATAAGCGGTCTTATCATTGAATTGTGCTCCATGCTGGACGTTATAACGTGATCGCCTTCGTTTAAAATTCCCTTTATGGCAATATTTAATGAATCCGTCGTGTTAAGCGTAAAGACTATCCTCATTGGATCGCTTATATTAAATAGATTGCAAAGTTCCTGTCTGGCTTCCAATATGTGCTTTCCAGATTCTATTGCCAACCTGTGACTTCCTCTGCCTGGATTGCCACAGTATCTCATCACTCTATCAATCTCATCATAGACTGATTCAGGCTTAGGATACGATGTAGCTGCATTGTCAAAATAAATCAATGATAACCCTCCTATCGACTTTTCTATACTATTTCTTTTATATACTCTTTATTTATATAAGGAGGCAATTTTCTACCGGCTTTTACGATAGCCATGTATGCCGTCTTAAGATCTACCATGTTTTTATTGCTGTAAATCCTGTACCTGCTTCTGTACTTTGAAGGGGTAGATATAAGCATGATAGTATTTGCGCCAGCCATCAAAGCCTTTACTTGGGCTTCTTTGTCAACGGTAGCTAATGCAGTCGTGGCTGGAATAAAGACATTTTTTAGTACAAGCCTTGTAACAGCAACAGTTTTAAGGGTCATATCGACGCTTCCATGCGGATACGTTTCTAAAGGCGTACCTGCAGCAGGCACGAAAGGACCAATGCCCACCATGTGAATGCCCATCTCTTTAAAGAAAAGTATATCTCTTGCAATGTCTCTCGCTGTCTGACCAGGCAGACCTATTATGTTTCCATTGCCATTTATATATCCGTTTCCCCTAAGCCATTGGCTGCATTTTACGCGGTAGTCAAAGTCATCATCAGGATGTATGTTTTTAAATATCTCCCTGTTTGTAGTCTCTATTTTTAGCAAGAAGTTGTTTGCACCAGCTTCCCTAAAATGCTGGTACTCTTCTTCAGTCCTTTCACCAATGCTTAATGTTATCCGCATGTTAGTCTCTTTCTTGATTTTTCTTATTATCTCAATTATTTTATCTTCTGTATACCATGGATCCTCTCCTGATTGAAGAATAACCGTCTTTATCCCCATCTGCTTTAGTTCTTTTGCAGTTTCAACTATCTCATTTACATCCATCCTATACCTGTCAACAGTTAAATTGTCTCTCCTTAAGCCGCAGTATAGACAATTTTTTCTACAGATATTAGAAAATTCTATTGCAGCCCTTATGTCGACTACATCACCTACAACCGCCTTCCTCATCTCATCGGCAGCTTTGTATATAGAACTTAAGTTCTCATCACCATCGGCACTAAGCAGCAAAACTATATCATCTTCTGTAAGCTCTATGCCTTTTTCCACTTTTTCTAAAACAGCTTTTATGTCCCTATTTAATCCTTTATTTATTATTTCTAACAAGCCATCTAATTTCCTAATTTTATATGGATATATACCTTTTACTGATACGGAATTTATTTTTAGGAGCTTTTCTGCTACATCTACATTATATGCATCAATTTTAATTGCGGTACTGCATACAGAACCGTACTCTGCTGGAGCTGGTATTAATTCTGTTTTAATGCTATTTTCCTTTAATATCTTATCTGCATTAAGCATGTGCTGCGTTGAATTGCAGATTATTATGCAATGTTCCATCTACATCACCTTAAATTCATTCATATATCTATATTTTATATTTATTTGGCCTTTGTTACAATAGAAAAATGCATTTGTTTTTACAAATGCATTGAGATTACCTATCTATTATGAGTTCAGCAAGTCTCGACAGATCTTCATCTCCATAGTATTCTATCAATATTTTTCCCCTGTTTTTTCCATGGATAATTTTAACCTTTGTGCCAAAGAATCTGCAGAAATTATCCTCTATCTCTTTTATGTATGCGTCGCTTTCTTTTCGTTTTTTCTTCTTAGACGATGTGACTTCTTTTATGAGGTTTTCAGTATCTCTCACATTTAGGTTCTTGTCCACTATTTTCTTAGCTATCATGTTTTGCTTCTCAGCGTCCTGCAAGGCCAATATAACTTTTGCATGTCCCGTCGTTATTTTGCCTTCCATCAACATATTTTGAACTTCTTCATCCAAGTTTAGGAGCCTTATGCTATTAGCGATGGATGACCTGCTTTTCCCCACCCTTTTCGATATTTCTTCCTGTGTCAGGTTGAATTGCTCCATTAGAGATTTATACGCCTTTGCTTCATCAATTGGATTTAAGTCTTCTCTCTGAAGGTTCTCTATAAGGGCTATTTCCATCACTTTTTGATCATCAAAATCTTTCACTATAGCAGGTACTTCTTTAAGCCCCGCTAACTTTGCCGCCCTCCACCTTCTCTCACCAGCCACAATCTGATACCCAAAATCGTTCTTTCTGACTATTATAGGTTGTATAATACCGTGTTCTTTTATGGAATCGGATAATTCTTTTAAAGACTCGTCATCAAAATGTTTCCTTGGCTGAAATTGATTTGGCTCAATATCCGAAATCTTAATGCTTTCAACGCCTTTCGCGCTTTCTTCATCTATCTCTGGTATAAGAGCTTGTAAACCTCTACCAAGCCCTCTTTTGTTATTCACCTGCCTCACCGTTCCTTTCAATTAATTCCTTGGCCAACTCCTCATAAGCTTCAGCACCTTTTGAATGTGGATCGTAAAGAGAAATAGGCTTTCCAAAACTTGGCGCCTCACCTAACCTTATGTTCCTCGGTATTATGGTCCCGTACACTTTCCCTTTAAAATACTTTTTCACCTCGTCAACAACCTGTATCGATAGGTTTGTCCGAGCATTAAACATAGTCAAAACAACACCTTCGATTTCTAAACTGTGGTTTATGTTTTTCTTTATCAGATTTATAGTGTTCATTAATTGTGTTAATCCTTCCAGCGCATAGTATTCACATTGTATAGGAACTAAAATAGAATCCGCCGCCGTCAATGCATTTATTGTCAAGAGTCCCAAAGATGGAGGACAATCAATTAAAATATAGTCAAAATCCTCTTTTATTTCATTTATGGAATTTTTAAGCCTAAATTCTCTGGATAGCATCGGCACCAGCTCTATCTCTGCACCTGCCAATTGTATGCTGGAAGGTACAATGGTAATTCCGCTCATATCTTCTAACTTTATGTACGCTTCTCTTATGTCTTTTCCTTCAATTAAAATATTATACGTAGTGCAGTTAATAGATGAACTATCTATTCCAAATCCGCTGGTCATATTGCTTTGTGGGTCCATATCAACGCACAGCACCTTCTTGCCAGCAGCAGATAAAGAATAGCCAAGATTTATAGTTGTCGTAGTCTTGCCAACGCCGCCTTTTTGATTTGCCACAGCTATTACTTTGCCCAATTTATCACCCCGCAATTTTATCATATTTTTATTATAGCATTGTTCCATGTGGAACAAAAGTTAAATTATGATACGGGGTGATTAAAAATTACTTTTTAGGAATCCTTATCTTAAATTCTATGTAGTCATCTTCATTAAGCTCAGTGTATTCAGCATCGACACCTGAATTTTTCATTATTGTAATAGCTTGCTTTATTGTATTTACAAAGATTCTTATGTCTTTATAAAACCTCATCATCTTCTTTTTTTCTTGCTTTTTATCTTCTTCCATCGTTATCTTGTTTATCATGTCTTGTACAATTTTCTCTGTTTCTTTAACATTGCACTTTTTCTTTATGATTATGTCGATGGCTTTATTCTGCATCTCCTCATCTGGAAGCCTTAAAAGAGCTCTTGCATGCCGTTCAGTCAAATTGTGCTCTATCAATTTAGCCTTTATATCATCGCTAAGCTTTAGAAGTCGCAACTTGTTGGCAATGGTAGACTGGCTTTTCCCCAGCATAATAGCCAATTTTTCCTGAGTTAGATTGTGGTCATTTATTAGATTGTAATATCCTTCAGCTTCTTCTAAAAAATTCAGGTCTTTTCTTTGCAAGTTTTCTATTAAAGCGATTACTGCAGAATCCTCATCATATGCTTCAAACACTATAGCGGGAATCGTCGTAAGACCCGCCAGCTTTGATGCTCTTAGCCGTCTTTCCCCAGATATAAGCTCATACGAATTGCCATTTACGACTCTCACGCTTATTGGCTGTATCACACCATAAGCTTTTATAGAATCGCAAAGCTCTTGCAGATTAGCAGTGTCAAAGATTTTGCGAGGCTGATATGGATTTGGTCTAATAAGATCTATCGGCAAGTACTTTATTTCCTGCTGTTTTATCGACACCATAAAAAACACCTCTTCGTAAAACAATAGATTATATTATATATATTCTACAATAATATCAAAATTCCTCCTATAATTCCATTATTATCCTTAATATTTTTATCGATTTTTTATCTGTATATTTCAGGCAATCTTATGTTTTGATCCTTAATGCTTCCGTCCATAATCATCTTCTTAAGCCCTTCTGGATATATGTCTAAACTATCAAATTGTGATACGTCAATCCATTTTACGTCTTTAATCACCTGGTGCTCTCTAGGCATATCAGGATCAGAACCTAACTTCAAATCACCACCTACAATTCTGCACTTAAAGTATGTAGCGTAGTAAATAAGGTATTCTTCAAGATAACAGACACTATCAGCCACCACATCGTATCCTGTCTCTTCCTTGCATTCCCTCACCAACGCTTCTACAAGGGACTCATTTTCCTCAACACGTCCTCCTGGAAAGACCCATCCTACCTCATTTTCCGTCTGATGTTTCACGAGAAGAACTTTGCCGTCTTTAATGATAACGCCTCTTGAAACTAACAGACAAACCCTAAAATCACTCATAAATCATTACCCTTTCTTTAAAGTGGTGACTTTTCAATCGATTTTGGCTTTCTCGGGTATTTACTATCAGTAGCATCCAACTTCTTTATTAAGACAAGTTTATGGTGAATGTCGGTGTAAGGCAATGTGACATCAAGGACATTTTCCACCTTACACCTTAAAACATTTAAGGCATTTTGCGATGCAGCTATTTCCTCATCTGCATTAGACCCTTTATATGCTATCAAATATCCATCAACCTTCGTAAAAGGTATGCAATACTCTATTAGCACATTTAGTTGTGCAACAGCCCTCGATAATGATATGTCGTATTTCTCGCGAAAATCCCTATCTTTGCCTAAGTCTTCCGCTCTTCCATGTATGATTTCTACGTCTTTTAAATTAAGATAGCTTGCCAATTCATTTAGAAATACTGTCCTCTTCTTTAAAGAATCGACTATAGTAAGCTTTAAAGACGGATAAAGAATTTTAATAGGAACTGATGGAAAACCAGCACCTGCGCCTACATCGATTATTCTTTCATCGCCCTTTATTATTTTACACTTTGATGCGGTTAAGCTGTCTAAAAAGTGCTTAATGATGATTTCCTTTTTTTCTGTAATAGCCGTTAAATTCATTTTCTCATTCCACTCTAAAAGAAGATCAGTGTACTTTAAGAATTGTTCCACATGGAACATATTAAGTTCTACTCCTAAATCATCAGCACCTTTTATAAGCATATCAATGTATTCTCTGTTCATATACCTTATCTCCTTGACTGCAAATAAACTAAGATGACAGAAATATCTGCTGGTGAAACGCCGGAAATCCTGGATGCTTGACCGACAGATGTAGGCATGATGCTTTTTAATTTTTGTCTTGCTTCAATGCTTATTCCTTTTATGTCGTCATAATTTATCCAAGGCGGGATCTTTTTATTTTCCAATGCCTTAAACTTCTCTACTTGCTCCATTTGCTTCTTTATATAACCTTCATACTTTATGTTTATATCGATCTGAAAAGCCACATCGTCTCTAATATTATCCGGCCTACCAATATCAATCGCTTTCGACGAAACATAATCTATCTCAGGCCTCTTTAGTAAATCGTACATGGTTATCCCTGTGACGATAGGTGAACTTCCTTTTGACTTTAAATACTCATTTACATCATGGCTTGGAGTTATCATGGTGCTTTTCAATCTTTCCATCTCTTTTTCGTACTGCGCTTTTTTGCTTAAAAACCTATTGTATCTTTCATCATCGACTAATCCTATCTGCCTTCCCTTCTCAGTTAAGCGAAAGTCGGCATTGTCCTGCCGTAAAATAAGCCTGTATTCCGCCCTTGACGTCAACATTCTGTACGGCTCATTTGTTCCTTTAGTTACAAGATCATCGATCAATACGCCTATATACGCTTCAGATCTATCCAATATAAATGGTTCTCTATTGTAGTGCTTCATAGCGGCATTTATGCCTGCCATAAGTCCTTGTGCAGCAGCTTCCTCATATCCTGACGTACCGTTTACTTGTCCTGCAAAAAATAACCCTGAAATAGTCTTTAACTCCAAAGATTGCTTTAACTGAGTGGGATCTATGCAGTCATATTCGATGGCATATCCCGGCCTCATCACCTTAACATTTTCCAATCCCTTAATCGTCCTTAAAAATTCTATCTGGACATCTTCAGGCATGCTTGATGACATGCCTTGAACATACATTTCATTTGTATCTCTTCCTTCTGGCTCAATAAAAAGCTGATGCCTCAACTTATCGGGAAACTTGACCACCTTATCCTCAATAGATGGGCAATACCTCGGTCCAACGCCTTTAATTTCACCACTGTAAAGAGGAGATCTGTCTATGTTTTTCATTATCACTTCATGCGTCTTTGTGTTTGTGTATGTAAGCCAGCATGGAATTTGCTCAACATTTATCTCATCGTGCATGTATGAAAAAGGCGTTATCTTATCGTCACCAGGCTGAATCTCCATCGCATCAAAATTTATAGATTTTTTGTCAACTCTTGCCGGCGTACCTGTCTTAAACCTCATCAATCTTATGTTAAGCCTTTCAAAGCACTTAGAAAGCTCATTAGCTGGAAACAATCCATTAGGCCCACCGCTGTAGCTTACATCACCGATGATTATCCTACCTCTTAAGTATGTGCCAGTCGTAACAATACAAGACTTACAAAGATACCTTGCGCCTGTCTTTGTAATAACGCTTTTAACTTGTCCATCCTCCACTTCTATATCTACAACTTCTGCCTGTTTTATGTCTAAATTCTCCTGCTTCTCCAGCGTATACTTCATATTAAATTGATACCTTTTTTTATCAGATTGTGCCCTTAAAGCCCTTACAGCAGGACCTTTGCTGGTATTTAATGTCCTCTCCTGTATCAATGTCAAATCGGTATTTATGGCCATCTGACCACCAAGCGCATCAATCTCCCTCACAAGGTTAGTCTTAGCCGGCCCACCTATAGCAGGATTACACGGCATCAAAGCAATAGAATCTAAATTTATAGCAAAAGCGACTGTCTTTAGGCCAAGTCTTGCGGTAGCTAAAGCTGCTTCACATCCAGCATGGCCTAAACCTATTACAGCTACATCATATGAACCTGCATCGTATACCATCCTTACACCTACTTTCCAACACAAAATCTCTCAAATATTTCATTTATCAAATCCTCATTTGCAGTTTCACCAGTTATCAAACCTAAATGATCTATTGCAGCATTTAAGTCAATCGATACAAAATCTTCCGTCAGACCACTTTCTATCGTCTTAAGGCACGACACCAAATTTTCTTTCGCTTTAATTAAGGCCTCTTTGTGTCTCATGTTTGTCAACAAAAACTCGTCGTGGGATAAACCATCAACCATAACCATATTGTATACAGTATTTTCTAATGTTTCTAACCCCTCTTTTGTGACAGATGACAGTTTCACATATCTTCCACCTGATAACTTATCAACTTCATGTATGTCAATTGCAGAAGGCAAATCGATCTTATTTAAGATATATAAGATCTTCTTATTCTCTATTAGCTTAAGTATCTCATAGTCATCTTTCTCCAAAGGCCGTGAACCATCAAAAACGAACATTATCAAATCAGCCTTATCTATAGCTTCTCTGCTTCTTTCGACACCGATTCTCTCCACGATCTCATCAGTCTGCCTTATGCCTGCTGTATCTATGAGGTTTATAGGTATGCCTTTTATGCTTAAATGTTCTTCGATGATGTCTCGTGTTGTGCCTGGTATATCTGTCACAATTGCTCTGTTTTCATTTAACAATGCGTTTAGAAGCGATGATTTGCCTACATTAGGTTTCCCAATTATTGCTGTGTTAAGCCCTTCCCTTATGATTCTGCCTTTTTCAGATGTTTTAAGTATCTCATCAATTTCTCTGATTGATTTGTTAATGCCATCTATAAGTTCACCATCATTAAATAACTCCACGTCTTCTTCAGGAAAATCCATGAGTGCAAATATATGTGCAATAAGCGCCACAAGATCATTTTTTATCTTTGTGATCTTTTCTTTGACGCTTCCATTAAGCTGCATCAAAGCGTATTTATTAGATAGATCTGTCTTAGATCTAATTATGTCTATGACGGCTTCCGCCTGTGATATATCCAATCTTCCATTCAAAAAAGCCCTCTTTGTAAATTCACCAGGTTCAGCAAGCCTTGCGCCATTTCTGAGTACAAGCTCTAAAATTCTTTTAGCGGGAATATAACCTCCATGACAATTTATCTCTACCACATCTTCTTTAGTATAAGTATGAGGACTTCTCATGACATTTACCAAAACTTCATCGTATATCTCGTCATTTTCCATATCGCAAATAAAACCGTAATGAACCGTATGACTCTTAACATTTTTCAAATCCACGTTTCGCTTTGACTTAAAAATACCGGAAACTATTTTTATTGCATTACTGCCACTTATCCTTATGATGGAAATACCACCTTCACCTATCGGAGTCGAAATTGCAGCAATTGTATCATCTATCACATTAACCACCAAACTTTCAAATCTTCAGTATGATAATATAACACCAAATATTATTTTACAATAAGATAAAAGAAAAAATACCCTTTTGGGTATCCGCTACTTTAAAGATATCGTCACTCTCCTATTTGGTTCATCGCCTTCGCTAAATGTCTCTATATCAGGATCATCTTGCAAAGCCAAATGAATTATTCTCCTCTCGTTGGCATTCATAGGCTCTAATGTGATGCTTCTATGTTCCTGCTTTACCTTCCTGGCAATTTTATTTGCCAAATTTATGAGTACCTTCTCTCTTTTTTCGCGATAATTTTCCGCATCCAATAGAACTCTCTTGTGCACGCCTTCTATATTATTTTTATTGGCCACTAAAGATACAAGGTACTGCAGTGAATCTAATGTCTCTCCTCTGTACCCTATCAGCAGACCAACGCCTTTTCCCTTTAAATTTACCAATATCGTATTATCTTTTTCGCCAATGTCGTAAGCGACATCTATGCCCATAAAACTTATCAATCCGTCTAAAAACCTTTTAATGTTTTCCTTGAAGACATCTTTGACTATTATCTTCACTATTGCCTGTTTGCCCAATAAACCCAGAAATCCTTTACTGCCTTCGTCTATTACTTCTACGTCCACCAAATCCCTCGTTATACCTAACTCTGAAAGTCCAGCATTTAAAGCTTCATCAACCGTCTTTCCTGTTTTTATTATTTCCCTCATTTGAAGACTCTCCCTTCATTGGTTCGGTAGGTCTTAAAAAGATGTACTGCTGCACAATCTGAAAGATATTGCTGGTAACCCAGTATATTCCTACACCAGCAGGCAGTGAAACAGTTATCCATATCATAAAAGCAGACATTATAAGATTCATCGACTTCTGATTGTTGTCTGTCTGTATCATCGCAGAGGAAATATAAGTAGTAACACCCGACAATATTGGCAATATAAAATAAGGATCTCTTGCTGCTAAACTTTTAAGCCATAAAAATGAAGCCGTGCTAAACGCAGGATAGCTTCTAAGCATAGCAAAAAGCGGCCAAAGTATTATAAGAGGAAGAAGCATCGGCAGACAACCGCTCATAGGATTTACATTCTTTTCTTTATATAACTTCATCATCTCTTCATTCATCTTTTGGGGATCTTTAGCGTACTTTTTCTTGAGTTCTTCAACTAAAGGGCTAACTTCTTTCATCTTTCTCATTGTCCCCATCTGCTGGACATAAAAAGGCAAAAGGACAACCCTTATGAGAATCGTAAATATGATTATGGCTACACCATAATTTCCAACAAAATCGTATATAAATTTCAATAACTGGCCAAGGTACATACCAATTGATGCCATTTTAAACCTCCTAGCTATTTTACAGGATCGTATCCACCTGGATTAAAGGGATTACACCTTAATATCCTCCACAAAGCCATAATTCCACCTTTCAAAATGCCATACTTCATGATGGCATCGATAGCGTATTGAGAACAAGTCGGATAAAACCTACAGGATTTTGGCTTCATTGGAGATATGAATTTTTGGTAAAACTTTATTAAATATATGAAAATGTATTTCATTTATCATTCACCATATAAAGAGAAGATTTCTTAAGAAGCCTTCTCATAGCATTTCCTAACGTATAAAAATCTGACTCTACAATTTTATTTCTGGCAATAAAAATAATGTCGTATCCTTTTTTTAAATCACCATCTAACAACCTGAAATTTTCATATAATAACCTCTTATAGCGATTTCTAACTACACTTTTACCTATTTTTTTACTGATAGAAAATCCGACTCTATTGGCATCCAAACCATTCTCTAAAAAATACATGACAATGTATTGATTAGAAACAGATTTCCCATGACTATAAACATTCTTAAAGTCTCTACTGCGTTTTATCTTCATCATATCATAAATTTATAAACCTCCGATTGCAAAAAAGGCCCATTAAGGCCTTCCTTATGCTGTCAACCTATGTCTACCTTTTCTCCTTCTTCTTCTTAAAACATCACGACCATCTTTCGTAGACATCCTTTTTCTAAATCCATGTTCCTTTTTTCTGTGCCTTACTTTTGGCTGATGTGTACGTAACACTACTACACCTCCTAAAACCATAAAAATGCTAATAAGATTATATCGTTTATTTATTTGCATGTCAATAAATTAATCCACTAATGTTATTAACATATTAAAAAGTTTTATTCAGCGACTGTTAATAATTTTTATTTTTTTATTGATAATGTGTTAATATTTTGGTATTATATAATCGAAGTTGTTAATAAGTTTTAAAATTTATCAATACGCACGTTTAGTTATTCACAGGTTGTGCATAAATCTGTGAATAACTTGTTATTATTTTAGTTTATTTTTTATACATTGATTTTATAATTAGGTTTTTTAGCCTTTTTTAATATATTTTTATCAAGTAAAAATTTATCAACAACATTTTTATATCTTTTAAAACAATGTTACATTGTTGATATTTTTTTGCCTTTTTAACAAAATTTATTAACAACTTGCCGATATAAACACATGGAAATTATTTTTTATTAACAGCTTGTTTATATTTGTAGGAGGTCACAAAATGTATGACGATTGTTACTCACTCTGGGATGCAATATTTGAAAAATTAAAAAGCGAATTAACATCCACCAGCTATACCACATGGCTTGTCCATTTAAAGCCTGTAGCACTATTAGATGACATACTTGTGCTATCAGCAGTAAATGTATTTACAAAAAATATCATAAATGGAAGGTATTTAAATGTAATCTACGATGCAGCAAAATCGATAACAAACAAAAACATAGAAATAAAAATAGTATCAGAAGACGAAGAAGAATACAAAAAAATAAAAGAAACCGTTCAATTTAAAAGTGAAAAAGACAAATCTGTTTCTAACATGTTAAATCCAAAGTACACATTCGATACATTCGTTGTAGGAAACAGCAATAAATTGGCACACGCTGCATGTTTGGCCGTAGCACAATCACCCGCAAGGGCGTACAATCCTCTTTTTATATATGGCGGTGTTGGCCTTGGCAAAACCCATTTAATGCACGCTATAGGTCATTTTGTGCTGGAACACAACAGCAATACAAAGATAATGTACGTTACATCAGAGACATTTACAAACGAGCTGGTTAACTCTATAAAAGACGACAAAAACGAAGAATTCAGAAATAAATACAGAAGCATAGACATCCTTTTAATAGACGACATACAATTTATAGCAAAAAAAGAAAGGACACAGGAAGAATTTTTCCATACATTCAACACACTGTACGAAGCAAATAAGCAGATAATAGTTTCCAGCGATAGACCTCCTAAAGAGATACCAACGCTGGAAGACAGGCTTAGATCACGGTTTGAATGGGGCCTTATAGCAGACATACAGCCACCAGATTTCGAGACCAGGATAGCAATCTTAAAGAAAAAAGCGCAAAACGAAAACTTAAATATACCTGACGATGTGCTTATATACATTGCAGAAAAAATACCTTCAAATATAAGAGAATTAGAAGGCGCTTTAATAAGAATCGTGGCTTTTTCTTCTCTTACAAAGGCAAACATAGACCTTGATCTCGCAAAAGATGCCTTAAAGGACATAATATCCAACAAAGTCAGAAAAGTAACAGTTAAGCTTATACAAGAAGAGGTATGCAAATACTACAACATAAAATACGAAGATTTTATATCAAAAAAGAGGACTAAGACGATAGCTTTTCCAAGACAAATTGCCATGTACTTAGCCCGGGAAATGACAGACTTGTCATTGCCTAAAATAGGCGAAGAATTTGGAAAAGATCACACTACAGTTATACATGCCTACGACAAAATCTCAAACGACATAAAAGAAGACGAATCTTTAAATAAACAAATTGAGGAACTTAAAAAGCGAATAAAAGGTTTTTAACATATACACATTGATAAACTGTTGATAACATCGATTTTTTAGAGCTTGTTGATATTGTAGATATCTTTTTAAAAATTTTAATAAGTTATCAACAACATAAAAACAAGGTTTTATGCTGATTAAAAAAGTTTTTAACATATTAACAAGCTCTATTATTACTACTACTATTATTTAATTATATTCTTATTTTTTTTAAATATACCTAAAAGGAGAGAAATTTCTATGAAATTTTCTTGCGATAAAATTTCATTATCAAATGCAGTGAACAAGGTTATAAAAGGGGTAACCCCCCGTACCACCCTCCCTATACTGCAAGGCATACTTTTAAAATCAGAAGGCGATAAGATATTAATGTACACAACTGATATGGAAATTGGAATTCAATGCAGTGTTGATGCATTTATCATTGAAAAGGGAAGTATAGTCGTATCATCTAAGGTTTTCTCAGACCTTGTAAGGAAGCTTCCAGATGATACAGTTTTTTTTGAGTCTGACGAAAACAACACAGTAAATATAAGGTGTGGTTTATCTGAATTTTCTATATCAGGAAATTCATCAGAAGAATTCCCTGATATACCAGATGTGATAAAAGATGTAACTTTCACTTTAAAACAGAAAGTCTTAAAAGAAATGATAAAGATGACTTCATTTAGCGTCGCTCAAGATATGACGAGGCCTATTCTGACAGGTATACTTATGGAGGTAAGCAGAAATGCGATAAATATGGTAGCACTTGATGGATACCGTATGGCTATAAAAAAACACGTTTCAGAAGATCCTCTATCAAATAATATGGATGATTTCAGCGTTGTCATACCAGGTACTACGGCTAACGAGCTTTTAAGGATTATGGAAGACAATGATGATGACGTATCAATATCTTTTACAGGTAATCAAATTTTGTTGGAATTTGACGGTACAAAAGTTATATCAAAACTTTTAGATGGGAATTATATGAATTATAAGGCAGTAATACCTAAGGATTTTAAGTCTGTAGTTATCATAGATAAAGATGATTTGGTAGATGCTATAGACAGGGCGTCATTGCTGGCTTCAAACAAAAGCAATCTAATTAAATTTACTTTTAATGAAAGAGAACTTGTGATATCATCAAATTCTGAAAAAGGAAAGATGTCGGAAAGACTTAATATAGAGATTGAAGGCAATCTTATTGAGATAGCTTTTAACTCCAGGTACCTTTTGGAGGCACTTAGAGTCATCGATTCTGAAAAAATAAAGATGAGCATGATAAACAGCATAAATCCTATGATAATAACGCCGATAGAAGATGATGATTACTTGTACATGGTATTGCCTGTAAAATTAAATGATTAGTCGAAAGGGTTTGGTATGATGGAAGAAGTAAAGATAAGCACTGAATACATTACGCTTGATCAATTTTTAAAGTACGTAGGCATAGCAGAAACTGGCGGTAAAGGTAAACAGATGATATTGGATGGCCTTGTAAGAGTAAATGGAAATATTGAGCTTAAAAGAGGGAAAAAATTGCGCAAAGGTGATACAGTGGTTGTAAATGAGAAACAGTTTGTAATTAAATAAAGTACAGTTTTGCTGTACGAAAGGAAAAGGAATGAATGTATCTAAAAGAGCTTATTGTTGACAATTTTAAGAATTTAAAGCATCAAAAGGTTACATTTTCTGCTGGTATAAATGTAATATACGGTTCAAATGCACAAGGAAAAAGCAATCTTTTAGAGTGCATAAGGTTGTTAAGCATCGGAAAATCCTTTAGAAATAGCAAAAATAGGGATATGGTGTGTTTTGATGGGGATTATTATTATATAAAAGGTGTTTTCGACGTAGATGGTGAAGAAGTGACAGTTGAGACAGGGTATAAGTTAAATCAAAACAGATTTTTTAAGGTAAATAACAATAAGATAAAGAATATTTCGGAGTTAATCGGCATTATACTTACTACGATTTTTTCTCCAGATGACCTAAATATTGTAAAAGGCAGCCCTTCATCAAGAAGGCGATACATCGATGCATCTATTTCAATGATGAAGAGAAACTACCTTTACGACATAATACAATACAACAAGGTTTTAGCAAACAGAAACAAGATTTTAAAGGATGTAAAATTTAAAAGAGAAAGTGCAAGGCTTTTGGACATTATGGATGAGCAGCTTTCATTTTTTGGTTCAAAGATTATCATGTACAGAAGGCAGTACATCAATAATCTTGATTTAATAGTAAAAAAGATTGTTCAAGATATTTCATGTGAAAAAGTTGATCTGATATATTGGAATAATGTTACAGACAAAATTGATGATATTAAGTCTACTAAGGATTTATTTTTAAATAAGTTGATTTCAAACAGGGATGTGGATATAAGGTATGGTGATACGAAGTACGGGCCTCACAGAGATGATGTGAAAATATCGATAAATGGCCATGATTCAAGAATTTTTGCTTCACAAGGTCAGCAGCGGACGATTGTACTGTGTCTTAAATTGGCAGAATACGAAGTAATAAGATCAGAAAATGGTGAAAGTCCTATACTTTTGCTGGATGATGTCATGTCAGAGTTAGACGAAAATAGGAGAAAATATATCTTAAATAAAGTTGAAGGGTGTCAGACTTTTATAACACATACAGAAAAAAAAGATGTAAAAGGCGATAAATACTTTTTGATTTCAAATGGAGTAATAATACCTGATTAAGGAGGAAAATATGTACGTTCATTTAGGTGGGAATGTAGTGGTGCCAGACGATGAAATAATTGCAGTTTTTAATATAGATGTTAAATCGTCAAAAGATACCAGCGAATTTTTAAGGGTTGCTGAAGAAGAAGGATTCATCGTAAAAATATCAGATGACAATATAAAGTCTTTTGTAATAACAGAGAGAAACAAAAAAAGCATAATTTACATATCTCCCATATCGTCCTACACCATCATTAAAAGAGCTTTAAAATACAGCGAATAAAAAATAGAGGTAAAACCTCTATTTTTTTACAAATCTATTTATTATGGCATCTTGTGTTAGATGTTCAAATGAGTCATCTAAAGGCGTTAGATTGCAATTGCCGTATTTTCTTTCCAGAGCTTTTTTTATCAGCATGTCTGTAAACTCTGGATTTTTAGGCAGCACTGGGCCGTGAAGGTATGTTCCAAATGTGTTTTTGTATATTGCGCCTTCCATGCCGTCTTCGCCGTTATTGCCATTTCCATATATGACCTTTCCTAAAGGCTTAACGTTATTTTGCAAAAATGTCTTTCCGGAGTGATTTTCAAATCCTACCATCTTAAATGTCTTGCCATCGATAGATGATTCTATTATTATGTTGTCAATCATCCTTTTATTTCCTGCTACCGTGTATATTTCAAGTGCACCTATGCCAGGCAATTTGTTTCCGTCTGAAGATAAGTAGTACATGCCAAGCAGTTGGTATCCGCCACATATGCTGAGAAGCGTCAATCCATCTTCAATGGCAGACTTTAAATTTTTTGCTCTCTTTAATGTCAGATCATCGCTGACGATTTTCTGCTCCCTGTCAGAGCCACCACCTAAGAACAGTATGTCGATGTCTTTGAAATTTGTATTTGTGTCTACTGTTATGGCCTTTATTTCGGCTTCAATTCCTCTCCACTCACATCTTCTTTTCAGTGTTATTATGTTTCCTCTATCACCGTAAAGATTCAGTAGCTCTGGATACATATGGCCTATTACGAGTTTCATTGTTTTACACCTCTTGATTTTAAGTAATTATTTACTTCGTGCAATGACGTGTAGTTAGGAAGGACAGCTATCAATTCTTCATCTGTTATGGTTGGAATGTAGTCCAGTGCTTCATCTATTGGTTTTATGATTTTTATCTTCTTTTGATCTATTCCGGCGTATTTAAGCCTTAATGCCATATCTTCTGCTCTTAACCCTGATGTCACAACATGGTTTATTTTTGTATGTGATACAAAATTTTCGATGTCTACATCCCAAAGCCAAGATACATCTCTGCCGTCAGCGTAATTGTCGTTTATGGCAACTAATAAGTTTAAAGGTTTGTTGATTTCTCTTAACATGTTTAAAGTGCTGTCAAAGCCTATGGGATTTTTAATGAGGTTTACTATGGTTTTTTTGCCCTTTAAATAAGTCTTTTGAAGTCTACCTGCAATAGGCGTGTAGTTGTTAAGCCCCGCTTGTATATCTGAAAATGAAATTCCTAAAAGTACATTTGCTGCTACAGATGCCATGACGTTATAAACATTGTATGCACCTGTAAGATGGCTTTTTACGTTTATTAACTTGTCTTTATATTTTAATTTGAATGATATGCCATCTTCTGTAAGTTTTATGTCAAGTGCGCCGAAATCCAATTTTGGCCGTGATTTTCCGCATTTAGGGCAGTAATAGTCGCCAAGCTGACCGTAAAAAACATCCCTGTAGACGTATTTTCCACCGCAAACCGGACAGTATTTCTGTTCAAATGCTGGTGATAGGCTGTAGCCGTAATTTAACTTGTCTAAGATGCCGTAGTAAAAGACATTTAGATTGAGGTCATCGCCTAAAGAAGCTGTAAAAGGTTCGTCTGCATTTAAAAGAAGCATTGAATCTTTAGGAAGTTTACTTAAAGATTCTTTGACTTTTTTGATTGTCGTGTCTAACTCGCCGTATCTGTCAAGCTGATCTCTAAAAAAATTCGTCACAACGACTACCTTTGGATTGATGTCATTTAAGACAAGAGGCATATTCGCTTCGTCGACTTCAAAAACGCCAGTATCGCAACTTATATTGCCAAAAATGTCGCTGTTTTTTATAAGCACAGTGGCAATTCCACTTAACATGTTTGCTCCTTCTCTATTATGAACTACTTTCTTGCCAGACGACTTTAAAATCTCTGCTATAAGTCCCGATGTAGTAGTCTTTCCATTTGTTCCTGTCACAACTATCTTTTCATTTTTTACGTCTTTTACGATGTTCTTTATGATATCAGCATCTACCTTTAAAGCTAATTTTCCTGGCAATGATGTACCATTTTTTCCAGTTAATTTACAACCAACTATTACAAATTTTCCTACTAAAATACCGAGAAGATCCAATATAACACCACCTTGAAAATGAACATCATATCTATATATTTAAGTATATTATAAAATAGTCTTTTTATAAAATAAAAAATTTCCTTTTAGAAGTGAAAATGCGAAAAAATCTGCTTAAATTCGCTTCCTTGTATAAAAAACAAAAAAATGATACAATAAAACTATTGGAATTTAGTACGGAGGTATGTATATGGCAAATGATGAAACATATGGTGCAAGTCAAATTCAAATATTAGAGGGTCTTGAGGCTGTAAGGAAGCGTCCTGGCATGTACATAGGTAGTACCAGCAGCAGGGGACTTCACCATCTTGTATATGAGATAGTAGACAATAGCATTGATGAAGCATTGGCAGGGTACTGCAAAAATATAGATGTCATTATTCACAAAGATAATTCTGTATCTGTAATAGATGATGGTAGGGGAATACCGACAGACATACATCCACAAACAGGCAAATCGGGTGTTGAAGTTGCGCTGACTGTGTTACATGCAGGCGGTAAGTTTAACAATGACGTGTACAAAGTTTCTGGTGGTCTTCATGGTGTAGGACTGTCAGTAGTAAATGCTTTGTCAAAAAAGCTTGAAGTTATCGTCAAGCAAAATGGAAAAGTGTATCAGCAGAAATATGAAAGAGGGGTTCCAAAGACAGATCTTACAGTAATCGGTGAGACAGATGAAACCGGTACGACAATAACATTTTCTCCAGACGGGGAAATATTTGAGACATTGGAATACGATTATGACGTGCTTTCACAAAGACTGAGGGAATTGTCGTTTTTGAATAAAGGCGTAAAAATAAGGCTTGTTGATGAGAGAGATGGAAAAGAAGATGTTTTTCACTATGAAGGCGGCATAGTTGAGTTTGTAAAGTATCTAAACAGAAACAAAGAAGTGTTGCACCCAGAGCCGATTTACATGGAAAGCAAAAGCGATACGTACGAAGTGGAAGTTGCGATGCAGTACAATGACAGCTATACGGAAAACATATTTAGCTTTGCAAACAATATCGATACAAGAGAAGGCGGCACTCATTTAATAGGCTTTAAGGCAGCATTGACGAAAGTCATCAATGACTACGCAAGAAAGTTTAACATCATAAAAGAAAATGACAAGAACTTGCAAGGGGAAGATGTAAGGGAAGGGCTTACGGCGATTATAAGCGTTAAACTCATGAATCCGCAGTTTGAGGGACAGACGAAGACGAAATTAGGCAATTCTGAGATGCGCTCAATAGTCGATTCTGTCGTGACTGAAAAGTTGACGGCTTTCATGGAGGAAAATCCTTCGCTTTCAAAAGTCATTCTTGAAAAGGCTACATCCGCTGCAAGAGCAAGGGAAGCAGCCAGAAAAGCCAGAGAGCTTACAAGAAGGAAGTCGGCGCTGGAATCTACTTCGCTTCCCGGTAAATTAGCAGATTGTTCAGAAAAGGATGCATCAAAGTGTGAGCTTTACCTTGTTGAGGGTGATTCTGCAGGCGGTTCTGCAAAAATGGGAAGAGACAGCAAGTATCAAGCCATACTTCCCCTTAGAGGTAAGATTTTGAATGTAGAAAAGGCAAGGCTTGATAGAATTTTATCAAGCGATGAGATAAAGGCTATGATAACAGCGTTAGGCACTGGAATAGGAAGCGATTTTGATATCTCAAAGCTTAGATACCATAAAGTCGTCATAATGACAGATGCCGATGTTGATGGAAGCCACATAAGGACATTGCTTCTTACATTTTTCTACAGGTTTATGAGGCCGTTGATAGAAAATGGAAATATATATATTGCACAGCCACCACTTTACAAGATAGAGAAAAACAAAAAGGTGTACTACGCCTATTCCGATAAAGAGCTTGACAATATTTTAAAAGAGATCGGAAGAGAAAATTACAATGTGCAGAGGTACAAAGGTTTAGGAGAAATGGATGCGGAGCAGCTTTGGGATACTACGATGGACCCTGAGAAAAGGACTATGCTGAAAGTAAGCCTTGATGATGCTATTGCAGCCGATGAAATATTTACGATTTTGATGGGGGACAAAGTAGAGCCAAGGCGTGAATTTATAGAAAAATATGCTAAAACCGTTAGAAATCTTGATATATAGGCAGGTGATTTAAGTGAGTGATAACACAAATAATGAAGAATTGAGAGTAATACCAGTAGATGTAGAAGATGAGATGAAAAAATCTTTTATAGATTACGCCATGAGCGTCATTGTAAGCAGGGCTTTGCCTGACGTGAGAGATGGATTAAAGCCTGTTCACAGGAGAATTCTCTATGCAATGAATGGCCTTGGTCTTACGCCTGACAAGCCTTACAAGAAAAGCGTAACTGTCGTAGGTGAAGTATTAGGGAAATACCATCCACACGGCGATGTGGCAGTTTACGACGCTATGGTTAGGATGGCGCAGGATTTTTCCATGAGAGAGACATTGGTTGACGGCCATGGTAATTTTGGAAGCATCGACGGTGATCCGGCTGCTGCCATGAGGTACACAGAAGCAAGGTTATCAAAGATAGCTTTGGAAATGCTTACTGACATAAATAAAGAGACTGTAGACTTTGTGCCAAACTTCGATGAAAACTACAAAGAACCTGTAGTTCTTCCATCAAGGTTTCCAAACTTATTGGTAAATGGATCACAAGGAATAGCCGTTGGAATGGCTACTAATATTCCTCCTCACAATTTAGGCGAAGTGATAGACGGCATAATTGCGTATATAGATAATCCGTATATTGCTACAGATGAGCTTATGAGGTATATAAAGGGCCCTGACTTTCCTACGGGTGGTCTTATAGTTGGAAAAGATGGCATCAGAGAAACGTACGAGACAGGCAGAGGGAAGATAATAGTAAGGGCAAAGGCAGAGATAGAGGAGCACAATGGCAGGAATCGCATAGTCGTCACAGAATTGCCTTATATGGTCATAAAATCAAAGTTGGTTGAAAAGATAGCGGAGCTTGTAAGGGACAAGCATATAGAAGGCATCTCTGATTTAAGAGATGAATCGGATAGAAACGGCATGAGAATCGTCATAGAATTAAAGAGAGATGTAAACCCAAAGGTCGTCTTGAACAAATTGTACATGCATACACAGATGCAGCAGACGTTCGGAGCTATCATGTTGGCCCTTGTGGATGGAGCTCCAAAGATACTTTCGTTAAATCAGATTATTGAAAAGTACGTGGATCACCAGGTGGATGTTATTACCAGAAGAACGAAGTTTGACCTTCAAAAGGCCGAAGAAAGGGCACACATTTTAGAAGGCTTGAAGATTGCCCTTGACCATATTGATGAAGTCATAAATGTGATACGAAGCTCAAAAACAGAGCCTATAGCGAAGAATAATTTGATGGATAAGTTTGGGCTTAGCGATAGGCAAGCACAGGCTATCGTTGATATGAGGCTAGGACGCCTTACAGGATTAGAAAGACAGAAGATAGAAGATGAATTAAACGATCTTTACAAAAAAATAAAAGAGCTAAAAAGCATACTGTCAGATGAAAAAAAGGTGCTGGACATAATAAAGAAAGAGCTTAAAGACGTAAAAGATAAATATTCATCAGATAGAAAGACGCAAATTGTTGCGAAAGAAGACGAAGTCGACATTGAAGATTTAGTTCAACTGGAAGACGCTGTTGTAACCATGACGCACTTTGGCTACATAAAGAGGATGCCTCTTGATGCGTATAAATCACAGAAGCGTGGTGGAAAGGGTATTTCCGGCATATCTACAAGAGAAGATGATTTTGTAGAAAATGTATTTACAACTACGACACATGATAGGCTTTTGTTTTTTACAAACAAAGGCAAGGTGTACAGCTTAAGGACGATAGACATACCTGAATCAGGAAGGCAAGCCAAAGGGACAGCTATAATAAACCTCATTCAGATAGATCAAGATGAAAAAGTAAATGCTGTGATACCAATAAAAAAATCCCATAATGCTAAATACGTCGTTATGTGCACTAAAAATGGCATAATCAAAAAGACTGAGATCGAAGATTTTCCGAAGATAAAGAAAAGCGGCAATACAGCCATAAAGCTTGACGATGGAGATGAGCTTATAAATGTCATGCTTACAGATGGCAACAGGGAAATAATCATAGGTACAGCAAACGGCTTCTGCATAAGGTTCCATGAGGACAATCTAAGGCCAATGGGTAGACAGGCAAGAGGTGTAATAGCAGTTACACTAAGAGATGATGATTACGTCGTTGAAATGGATTTGGTTGATAAAGATAGAGATATATTAGTTGTTACAGAAAATGGATACGGAAAGAGAAGCGATGCAGATGAATACAGATTGCAGACAAGGGCAGGAAAAGGAATAATAGCTGCAAAAATAACGAAAAAAACTGGAAAATTGGTTTCTGTAATGTCTGTAAGTGAAAAAGACGAGATCATGATAATATCAGCTAATGGTATCCTTATAAGGACTAAAGTGGCTGATATATCAAAGATGCACAGAGATACTACAGGTGTGACGCTGATGAAGCTTGATGAAGGGGATAGAGTTGTTTCGACTGCAAGGATTGCAAATGATGAGGAATAAATTGTTAAAATTTATTTTAACAAAAGAAGGATTTTTAAGATAGATGTCGAATATATATTAAGAGGCGAATTGTTAAAAATTTTTCTAAAAGGAGAGGTTACCATGAAAAAATCATTAGCTATTGGGCTTACGACGGCATTTATTGCAGTAAGCTTGGTTGGTTGTGGTTCAAATAACTCCAATACGTCTTCAAACACATCTGGTGCGTACAAGGATGGGACTTACAAGGCAGAGCAAGCATCATTCGATGCACACGGATACAAAGGACAGATTGAAATCACCGTAAAAGACGGCAAGATTTCAAGCGTTGTGTACAATGAAGTAGACAAAAACGGCAAGTTCAAAAGAGACGATGCTGACTATGCATCAAAGATGAAAGCTAAAAACAACATAACGCCAAAAGAAGTAGATGAAAAACTTCAGCAAGAATTGGTAGATAGTCAAGATACGTCAAAAGTTGATACTGTGGCAGGTGCTACAGAGTCGTCAAAGACGTTTGTAGAGTTGGCAAATCAAGCATTGAAAGATGCTAAGAAATAAAAAAACCCCTCCATTTTGGAGGGTTTTTTTCATGGATCTATTTTTAGTATACCTAATGCTTTTTCCAGATCTATTATGTGATTTTCTTCTTCTAAAGCTATATTTCTAAGCTTTTGTCCTACATCGAAAAGCCCTAAATTTTCTGCTTGAGCTATTCTCTGATTGTACCCATTCAGTGCGTCGTACTCGTAGTTTAAATCTTGATAAAGCATTTCTCTATTGTCAAGAGAAGTTTGCCTTGGGTAAACTTCCACTGTGGGGATACCACCAAGGTATTGTATAATGTCTGTCAATATTACCGCATGATCGTGTTCATCTTTTGCGTGTTCTAATATCTTGTCGATGACTTCTACGTATTCCGCTCCGTGCAGCATGCTGGAGTGCTGGATGTACTGTACCATTGCTGCGTATTCCTTGGTTAAGTCAGTATTCAAGTTTGATATAAGCTCTTTTTTGCTTACCATTAAAATTCACCTCTTTAAAAATATATGTTGATTCATACTATGATGATACTGATAAAAAAAGTATTTTTTTGCTTAAAAAATTAAAATTTTTTAATAAATGTAAACGATGATTTATTTAGAATTTACAAAAAATTAAGTTGACTTATTTTCAATATGCTGATAGAATAACTATTAATTTCACCTTAAGATATTTCATCTCAATAAAAGCGATGATGGAGAGGGGTATATGTATAAGCTAAAGAGAGCCGGTGGTTGCTGCAAACCGGTGCGAGTACATATATTAGATCGCTCCGGAGTAGTTAAGTTGAAGTTTTAGTAGGCTTAACCGTAAGACCTGCGTTAAAGGTAAAGTATGATTACTTGCTGAGGCATTTGCCGTGAGGTAAATGCGAAATCAGGTGGTACCGCGAGATGATCCTCGCCCTGAATATGGGGCGGGGATTTTTTAATATGTGAAAGGGGTGATATTATCATACACACAATATCTGTCTTGGTAAACAATCATTCTGGTGTATTGTCGCGAGTTGTAGGTCTTTTCTCAAGAAGAGGCTACAACATTGAAAGTTTGGCTGTAGGCACCACAGAACAAAACGATCAATCTCGCATTACCTTAACAGTCGATGGTGACGATTATGTGATAACACAAATAATAAGACAGCTTAGCAAACTGTATGATGTCATTAAAGTACAAGATGTAGGTAAATTCCCTAATGTATCAAGGGAGCTTGTACTGGTGAAAGTCGAGATCAATTCCAGCACGAGAGATGACATCATGCATATCGTAGATACTTTTAGAGGCAAAGTCATTGATATTTCACTGGATTCTATCATCATTGAAATGACTGGAGACACTGAAAAAGTAGAGGCATTTATAAAACTCATCAAACAGTTTCAAGTCAGAGAACTTACAAGAACAGGTCTTATAACTTTAGAAAGAGGAAATAGAATTTTAAAAGAATATGAGGAGGAATTGTAAATGGCAAGAATGTATTATGATGAAGATGCAGATTTAAACCTTTTGAAAGGAAAGAAAATTGCGATAATTGGGTACGGCAGTCAGGGACATGCACATGCTCTTAATTTAAAAGATTCTGGTTTAGATGTTGTGGTAGGTCTATATGAGGGAAGTAAATCTGCTGAAAGAGCAAAGCAGGATGGACTTACGGTGTTAAACGTAGATGATGCATGTGAATCAGCAGACATAATAATGATTTTAATACCTGATGAAAAGCAATCAAAAGTTTACAAAGAAAGCATAGAAAAGCACTTAAAACCTGGAAATGCTTTGGTTTTTGCCCATGGTTTCAATATACACTTCCATCAGATTGTGCCGCCAGAGTACGTTGATGTATTCATGGTAGCGCCAAAAGGGCCTGGACATTTGGTAAGAAGGGTTTTTACAGAAGGAAAAGGCGTTCCTGATTTGGTTGCGGTTCATCAAAATTACACTGGAAAAGCTTTTGAGACAGCATTGGCTTATGCAAAGGGAATTGGAGGCACAAGAGCAGGTGTCTTAGAGACTACTTTTAAAGAGGAGACAGAGACGGATCTTTTTGGTGAACAAGCAGTTTTGTGCGGCGGTGTTACAGAGCTTATGAAAGCAGGTTTTGAAACTTTGGTAGAAGCCGGTTATCAGCCTGAAATAGCATATTTTGAGTGTATACACGAGATGAAGCTTATAGTGGATTTGATATATGAAGGCGGCTTTGCCAACATGAGGTATTCCATCTCTGATACAGCAGAGTACGGTGATTATATGACAGGCAAAAGGATAATAACGGAAGATACGAGAAATGAAATGAAACAAGTTTTGAAGGAAATCCAGACAGGAGAATTTGCAAAGAAATGGCTTTTGGAAAATGCTGTAGGAAGACCGCAGTTTAATGCCATAAGAGAGAGAGAAGCAAATCAAAAGCTTGAGAAGGTAGGAAAAGAGCTCCGTGGAATGATGTCATGGCTTAAAAAGAAGTAAAGAGGGGGCTTGTTTATGGGGGATAGAAAAGTCATTGTTTTTGATACGACATTGAGAGATGGTGAGCAGACGCCAGGCGTCAATTTCGACAAGGAAACTAAATATAAGATAGCAAATAAGCTTGTTTCACTTGGAGTTGACGTAATAGAAGCCGGCTTTCCTGCTGCATCAAACGGTGATTTTGAAGCTGTAAAGTATGTAGGGGAGAATTTAGATGGCGTCACTGTCGCAGGATTGTCAAGATGTGTGAAAAGCGATATAGATAGAACCTATGAAGCATTAAAAAATGCGAAAAAGTCCAGGATACATCTTTTTATTGCCACATCTGATATTCATTTAAAATACAAGTTAAAAATATCCAGAGATGAAGCTTTAAAAATGGCAGTTGACAGTGTGAAATATGCTTTAGGTAAATTTGATGAAATTCAATTTTCTGCTGAAGATGCATCAAGGACTGATTGGGATTTCTTGGTCAAAGTGTTTAACGAAGTCATTGATGCTGGAGCTAAGATAATAAATATACCTGATACGGTAGGATATGCCGTTCCAAAAGAATTTGGCAGATTGGTAGAGTACGTAAAAGATAACATTCACGACAGAGAAAATGTGACGATAAGCGTCCACTGCCACAACGACCTTGGCATGGCTGTGGTAAACTCACTTTCAGCAGTTGAAAGCGGTGCGGATCAAGTGGAAGTTACTGTATGTGGAATAGGGGAAAGAGCTGGAAATGCTGCTTTAGAAGAAGTCATCATGGCCATAAATACAAGAAAGGATTATTTTAATGTAATCCATGGCATAAACACAAAGGAAATTTACAGCACATGCAAGCTGGTAAGTGAGATGGCAGGGATAGAACTTCAACCAAACAAAGCCATTGTTGGATTTAACGCTTTTAGGCATACTGCTGGAATCCATCAACACGGTGTCATAAACAATAAAGCTACCTACGAGATAATGAAGCCAGAAGATATAGGCATAACGACTGATCATATATCTATGGGCAAATTATCCGGCAGAAATGCCTTTGAATTGAAGTTAAAAAACATGGGATTCAATCTTTCGCGAGATGAGATAAATATCGCTTTTAAGAGATTTAAAGACGTAGCTGACAATAAAAAAGTTGTAGATGATGAAGATATAAGAGAAATCGTAGAAGATGTAATTTTAAACAGTAAGAGTTTTAAGGAGGGAGAGCTTTGGGGTTAACACTTACACAAAAAATTTTAGCTAATAAAGCCGGATATGAAGTTAAACCTGGAGATCTTATAGAGATAGACGTTGACATGGTGTTAGGCAATGATGTCACATCGCCTGTTGCCATAAAAGAGTTTTTAAAGATAGGTGTAAAGGAAGTATTCGACAAAGAGAAAATTGCATTAGTGCCTGACCATTTTGTCCCAAACAAAGACATAAAGTCTGCAGAACAAGTAAATATCGTAAGGAAATTTGCCAGAGAGTACGGCATCGTAAACTTCTTTGAAGTAGGGCAAATGGGGATAGAACATGCCCTTTTGCCGGAAAAAGGCTTAGTATTGCCAGGAGATGTGGTAATAGGTGCAGATTCTCATACATGCACGTACGGTGCAATAACGTGTTTCTCTACAGGAATAGGAAGCACTGATATGGCCTGTGCCATGGCTACAGGCAAGGCTTGGTTTAAGGTTCCCGAAGCCATAAAGTTTAATCTTAAAGGAAAGCTTAATAAGTGGGTAAGCGGAAAAGACGTCATACTGTACATCATCGGCATGATAGGTGTAGATGGCGCACTTTATAAGTCGATGGAATTTACTGGCGACATCTCGTCTTTGTCGATTGATGACAGGTTTACAATTGCAAATATGGCTATAGAAGCAGGGGCTAAAAATGGTATTTTCGATTACGACGAAATTACCGAAGCATATGTTTTGGGGAGAGCAAAGAGAAATTACAAAGTGTTTAAAGCTGATGATGATGCAGAATACGTAAAGACATACGATATAGACTTATCAACGATAAAGCCGCAAGTGGCATTTCCTCACTTGCCTGAAAACACAAAGTCCATAGATGATGTTGGAAATGTAAAGATAGATCAAGTTGTAATAGGTTCTTGTACAAATGGCCGTCTACAAGATATGGAAGTGACGTATGAAATTTTAAAAGGCAAGAAGGTTCATCCAGATGTAAGGTTGATAATATTCCCAGCTACACAAGACATATACTTGGAATGTGTAAGAAGAGGCTATATAGAAGAATTCATAAAGGCAGGTGCTGCTGTATCTACGCCTACATGCGGCCCTTGTTTAGGCGGTCACATGGGGATACTTGCAAAAGGTGAAAGGGCAATATCCACTACAAACAGAAACTTTGTTGGCAGGATGGGTCACACAGAAAGCGAAGTGTACTTGGCAAGTCCTGCTGTAGCAGCGGCATCAGCCATAAAAGGCTATATAGCAAGTCCTGAGGAGGTGGCTTAATTGGAAGGAAAGGCAATAAAGTACGGCGATAATGTGGATACGGATGTAATAATACCTGCAAGGTTTTTAAATACATCTGATCCAAAAGAACTTGCTGCCCATTGCATGGAAGATTTAGATAAGAGCTTTAAAGATAGAGTCAAACCGGGAGATATAATGGTTGCAGGAGACAATTTTGGCTGCGGTTCATCAAGAGAACATGCTCCTATAGCCATAAAGGAGTCTGGCATATCGTGTGTCATCGCAAAGTCGTTTGCCAGAATATTTTACAGAAATGCCATAAATATAGGATTGCCTATATTGGAATGTCCTGATGCGGCATCTTCGATAGAAGATGGTGACATTGTTTCAGTCGATTTTGAGACAGGTGTCATAAAAGACATAACAAAAGGCATCGAGTTTAAATCGCAGCCATTTCCTGAGTTTATAAAGAAGATAATCGAGTGTGGCGGCCTTGTAAACTACGTGAAGGAAAAGGTGGTATAGATGTACAAGATAGCTGTATTACCAGGAGATGGAATAGGAAAAGAAGTAATGGAGGAAGCACTTAAAGTATTAGATGCTGTTTCAGAAAAATACAACATCCAATTTGAAGTAAAGAAGTATCTGTTTGGCGGCTGTGCCATTGATGAGTTTGGAACGCCGTACCCTAAGGAAACAGAAGAAGCGTGCCTTAAAAGCGATGCAGTTTTGTTAGGGGCTGTTGGTGGGCCTAAGTGGGATGATCTGGATGGCGATAAGAGGCCTGAGGCAGGTCTTTTATCGTTGAGAAAAAGCCTTGGCGTGTATGCCAATTTAAGGCCTGCCACTCTCTTTAATTCTTTAAGAAGTGCATCTCCTTTGAAAGACGAAATTATAAAGGATGGGTTAGATGTACTTGTTGTAAGGGAATTGACAGGTGGCATATATTTTGGCGATAGAGGAACGGAAAAGATTGATTACGGGTATAAGGCATATGATACAGAATCGTATACCACCATGGAAATAGAGAGGATTGCCCATATAGCGTTTAAAGCGGCGAGAAACCGCAAGAAAAAAGTCACATCGGTTGATAAGGCCAATATTTTGGATTCATCAAGATTATGGAGAAAAGTCGTCAATGAAGTGAGTAAAGAATACCCAGATGTAGAATTAAACCATCAGTATGTTGACAATTGCTCTATGCAGCTTATAAAAGATCCATCACAGTTTGACGTGATACTTACATCAAATATGTTTGGAGACATATTGTCTGATGAAGCATCACAGCTTACTGGATCAATAGGAATGTTGCCATCAGCCAGCTTGAGAGGTGACAAAGTTGGGCTTTACGAACCTGTACACGGTTCGGCTCCTGATATTGCTGGCACGAAGAAAGCTAATCCTTTAGCTACAATACTATCTGTCGCAATGATGCTGGAGTATTCCTTTGACATGGTTGATGCTGCAAATGACATAAGAAAGGCGGTAAACGACCTATTGGAGGATGGCTACAGGACTCCTGATTTAGGAAAAGGCACTATTTTAAACACCGAAGAGATGGGCGACATGGTTGTAAAGTATTTAAAGAGGTGATTTTATGATAAGCGATAGCGTAAAAAAAGGAGTGGAAAAAGCGCCCCACAGGTCACTTTTGTACGCTTTAGGGCTTACAGATGATGAGATAAATAGGCCTTTAATAGGCATAGCTAATTCAAAAAACGACATAATTCCTGGACACATAAATCTTGACAAGATTGCAGAGGCAGTAAAAGCTGGTGTAAGGCTTGCTGGCGGCACTCCTTTAGAATTTTCCACAATAGGTGTCTGTGATGGAATAGCCATGAATCACAAAGGGATGAAGTATTCTCTTGCTTCAAGGGAATTGATAGCCGACAGCGTTGAGACGATGGCTATGGCCCATGGCCTTGACGGACTTGTGCTTATACCAAACTGCGACAAGATAGTTCCAGGTATGCTTATGGCGGCCGCAAGGCTAAACATACCAGCTATCGTAATAAGCGGAGGCCCGATGCTGGCTGGAAGTTACGAAGGAGGAGCATGCGATTTAAGCTCCATGTTTGAGGCGGTAGGCGCATTGAAGGCAGGCAAGATAAGTGAGGACGAGTTAAAGGCGATGGAGATGTCTGCTTGTCCTACGTGTGGTTCATGTTCAGGAATGTTTACCGCAAATACGATGAATTGCCTTACAGAAGGGCTTGGCATAGGACTTCCTGGTAACGGCACGATACCTGCTGTTTACTCAGAAAGGATAAGGCTTGCTAAAAAAGCAGGAATGAAGATAGTGGAGCTTGTAGAAAAGGATATTAAGGCAAGAGATATTTTGACAGAAGATGCCTTTATAAATGCCTTTTGCTTAGACATGGCTTTAGGAGGCTCTACAAATACAGTTCTTCACTTAAAGGCTATTGCACATGAGGCAGGAGTTGATATACCTCTCGAAAAGATAAATGAAATCAATGAGAAGGTTCCAAACCTGTGCAAATTAAGCCCTGCAGGAAAGTATCATATAGAAGATCTCTACCATGCAGGTGGCATACAGGCAGTATTGAAAGAACTGTCAAAATTAGGAGTCTTAAATACAGATTGCATTACAGTCACATGCGATACAATCGGTGAAAATTTCAAAGATGCGCGGATAAAAAATCATGATGTAATACACTCAGTAGAAGATCCCTACAGCAATACAGGTGGTTTGGCGATTTTGTATGGAAATATAGCGAAAGACGGTTCTGTAGTAAAGGCGTCTGCAGTAGCTAAAGAGATGCTTCGCCATTCTGGTCCTGCAAGAGTCTTTGATTCAGAAGATGAAGCCATAAAAGCCATTTATGATGGCAAGATACAAAAAGGCGATGTCGTTGTAATAAGGTATGAAGGGCCAAAAGGCGGTCCTGGCATGAGGGAGATGTTAAGCCCTACATCAGCACTGGCAGGCATGGGACTTGACAAGGATGTAGCGCTTATTACAGATGGAAGATTTTCTGGCGCCACAAGAGGAGCTTGCATAGGCCATGTGTCGCCTGAAGCGATGGAAGGCGGAGAAATCGCTTTGATAAAAGATGGGGATATCATTGAAATAGACATACCGGGAAGAAAGCTTAATTTAAAGATAGACGATGAAGAAATGGAAGAAAGAAGAAAAAACTTTAGAAGGCCTGAGCCTCACATTAAGACAGGTTACATGGCAAGGTACGCCAGATTAGTCACATCTGCAAATACTGGTGCGGTTTTAAAAAATGATTGACAAAGCTTAAATTCCATGAAAGGAGGCGCATATCGTGATCATAAAAGGTTCGCAGGTTGTCATAGAAGTATTAAAAGAGCAAGGAGTAGAAGTCGTTTTTGGCATTCCTGGCGGTGCCGTCATACCTCTTTACGATGCTTTGTACGATTCTGACTTGCGGCATATCCTTGCAACGCATGAACAGATGGCTGCCCACATGGCAGATGGATACGCAAGAGTGACTGGAAAAGTTGGCGTGTGCTTTGCTACATCAGGACCTGGTGCTACCAATTTAGTCACAGGAATAGCCAATGCCTACATGGACTCTGTGCCAATAGTTGCTATAACAGGGCAAGTTGCTACAAGCCTTATAGGAAAGGACTCTTTTCAAGAAGTGGATATTGCAGGAATCACGATGCCTGTGACAAAGCACAATTTTATTGTGAAATCACCTGATAAATTAGCGGACACTTTGAGAGAAGCCTTTTTTATAGCGAAAGATGGAAGACCAGGCCCTGTTCTTGTAGACATACCAAAGGACATTCAGACTGCAGATATAAACTTCGTCAAGCGAAAGGATTTTTATGTTGAAGTAAAGAAGCATCAAGTGTTAGAAGCAGATTTAGTAAAGGCAGCTGAGTTAATCTCATCAAGCAAAAGACCAGTTATTTTTGCCGGTGGTGGAGTAATATGGAGCGAAGCATCGAAGAATTTGTACGATTTTGCTAAAAAGCACATGATACCTGTAACTACTTCGCTTATGGGCCTTGGATGCTTTCCAGAAGATGATGAGTTGTCATTAGGGCTTATTGGAATGCATGGAAGCAGATATGCCAATACGGCCGTTTATAAATCAGATTTGGTGATTGCAGTAGGGTCAAGGTTTAGCGACAGAGTCGCCGGTAAAGCAGGTGGTCTGGCGCCAAATGCAAAAGTCATTCACATCGATATCGATCCTGCGGAAATCGGCAAAAATATCGATGTTGATGTGCCATTAGTAGGAGATATCAAAGAAGTCCTGTCTCTTTTAAATGGAATGATAAAAGAAAAAGACAATAGTGAATGGATTAATGAGCTTATATCGATAAAAGACAAAACGTCCTTTAAATATAAAGATGATGGGAAATTGAAGCCACAGTGGATAGTAGAAAGGGTTCAAGAGCTTGGAGGAGACAATCTTGTAGTAGCGACAGAAGTAGGGCAAAACCAGATGTGGACGGCTCAATACTATAAATTCAAAGAGCCAAGGACATTTGTCACATCCGGTGGATTAGGTACCATGGGCTTTGGACTTCCTGCATCAATAGGTGCACAAGTAGGGAGAGATGACAAAAGAGTGGTGAATATTGCAGGTGACGGCAGCATAAGGATGAATATTCATGCTCTTGAAACGATGTCGGTGTACAACATACCTGTTATAACGATAATCCTCAACAATCAGACACTTGGCATGGTTAGACAATGGCAAAATCTCCTTTACGACAAAAGATTTTCTCAGACAGATTTAAACCCGAATCTCAATTTTTCAAAAGTCGCCGAAGCTTTTGGGGTAACCGGAAGAAGAATTTACACGAAAGAAGAATTTACAGATGCTTTTAGTGAAGCATTGTCAAACAACAAGCCTTATGTTTTAGAGTGTATCATAGACAAAGATGAGATGGTTCTGCCATTTATTCCTGCTGGAGGAACCATTGAAGAGATGATAGACTAGCATTTTTATAAAATTAATGTTATAATTATAGAAACTAAATAAGATTAAACCTTCAGGGATTGGTGAAATTCCATACCGGCGGTAAAGCCCGCGAGCCTTATGGCAGATCTGGTTAGATTCCAGAGCCGACAGTATAGTCTGGATGAAAGAAGGTGAAATGGCAATTGTCATTATGCCCTGAAGTATTACATGCTTCAGGGCTAATTTTTTGAGGTGATTTATGGAGAAATACATGAAAAGGGCATTAAAGCTTGCTAAACTTGATGTAGGACACACAAACCCAAATCCTTTAGTAGGAGCTGTAATTGTTAAAAATGGCAAAATTATAGGTGAAGGCTATCATGAATACTATGGAGGACCACATGCGGAAATAAATGCATTAAAAAATGCTAAAGAAGATGTAAATGGAGCCACGCTTTATGTGACATTGGAACCGTGTTGCCATCATGGAAAAACACCACCTTGTGTCGATGCTGTCATAAAATCAGGCATAAAAAATGTTTTTATCGCTATGGAGGATCCAAATGAACTTGTAGCAGGAAAAGGAATTAAAAAGCTTGAAGAAGCTGGTTTAAATGTTTATACTGGATTGTTAAAAGATGAAGCAGAGAAATTGAATGAAGTATTTATAAAGTACATCACAAGTAGAGAACCTTATGTAATATTAAAATCCGCCATGACAATTGATGGAAAGATATCGACTTTTACAGGCGATTCTAAGTGGATAACAAATGAAAAATCAAGGGAGCATGTCCATAAAGTTAGAGGCAGCGTTATGGCAATAATGGTAGGTATTAATACAGTTATAAAAGATAATCCACATCTTACTGTTAGATTGCAAGGATATAAAAACCCTTTAAGAGTTATTGTGGATAGTCACGGCAGGATTCCATTAGATGCAAATGTCATCATTGATAAATCTGCTAAGACATTAATAGCTACAACAGATATGATGCCACATGATAAGGTGAAAGCTTTGAATGATTTGGGTGTTGATGTTGTTACAATCGAAAAAAAAGATAATAAAGTCCATCTAAAGAAATTGATCTATACGTTAGGGGAAAGAGGGATAGATAGTATTCTCATAGAAGGTGGAGGAACTCTCAACTATTCTGCTTTAAAAGAAGGAATAGTAGACAAAGTTATGTTTTATATTGCTCCAAAAATAATAGGTGGAAGCAATTCATTAACGCCTGTGGAAGGTGATGGCATTGCTTTGATTAAAGATGCAATAATGATTGAAAAGATAGATATAAAAAAATTTGACGATGACATACTTATAGAAGGTTATATAAAAAAGTAGGTGTTAAGATGTTTACAGGAATTATAGAAGAAGTTGGAAAGGTCAAAATGATTCAAAGAGGAAATATTACCAAAATAGCAGTAGAGTGCAAAAAAGTCTTAGATGGTGTAAGAATTGGAGATAGCATAGCTGTAAATGGAGTATGCTTAACGGTTACAAATATAGGTAAAGATTTATTTACATCAGATATAATGTATGAAACACTTAAAACAAGCAATTTAGGAAGTTTAAAGATAGGAAGCATTGTCAATTTAGAAAGGGCATTAAGCATATCAGGCAGGCTAAATGGACACATTGTGACGGGACATGTGGATACCGTTGGTACAATAATTGATAAAAACAAAATAAACAGTACGACGACATTTAAAATTAAAATTGATGAAAGATATTCAAAATATGTGGCTGATAAAGGAAGTATTGCTGTGGATGGAATAAGTTTGACAGTGGTAGAATCATCAGCTTCATACTTTACAGTGTCAATTATACCCCATACAGAGAACAATACAACTTTAAATATAAAAAGAATCGGAGATACCGTAAATATTGAAGTTGACATACTTTCAAAGTATGCAGAAAGGCTTTTGACGAAGAAAAACGTTGATGAATTTTTAATAGAAAATTATTTATAAGGAGATGTTCATAAATGTTTGATACTATTGAAAGCGCAATAGAAGACATAAAAAATGGGAAAATGGTCATTGTAGTCGATGATGAAGATAGAGAGAATGAAGGGGATTTAGTTATGGCTGCGGAAAAAGTGACAAGTGACCATGTGAACTTTATGATAAAGTACGGCCGTGGATTGGTATGTGTTCCTATGATGGGGGAGAGGCTTAAAAAATTAAACATTGGCAAGATGGTATTTGATAATACCGATAATAGAGAAACTGCTTTTACAGTATCTGTAGATCATAAAAACTGTAAAACTGGAATTTCTGCTTACGAAAGAGCACTTACTATAAAAATGCTTATAGATGATGAATCGATGCCGGATGACTTTACAAAGCCAGGACATGTATTTCCATTGGAAGCGAAAGAAGGAGGAGTATTAGTAAGAGCGGGACATACGGAAGCAGCGTGTGATTTAGCAAGGCTTGCAGGTCTTAAAAGTGCTGGTGTAATCTGCGAAATAATAAAAGATGATGGAAAGATGGCCAGGCTTCCAGAGCTAATTGAATTTTCGAAAAAATTTAATTTAAAAATAATATCTATCGCTGATCTCATAGAATATAGAAGAAAAAATGAAAAACTGGTGAAAAGAGTGGCAGAAGCATATTTGCCCACAAAGTATGGAGATTTTACGATAATAGGTTATGAAGAAATCTTAACAGGTAAAGAACACGTTGCGTTGGTGAAAGGTGATTTATCTGATAGTCCTACATTAGTCAGGGTTCATTCAGAATGTTTGACAGGCGACATTATGGGTTCATTAAGGTGTGATTGTGGCGATCAGCTTCATACATCGATGGAGAAAATTGGAAAAGAAGGAGGTGTACTATTGTATCTAAGACAAGAAGGCAGAGGAATAGGACTTTTAAACAAGATTAAAGCATATCATTTGCAGGATGAGGGACTTGACACGGTAGATGCCAACATCAGATTAGGTTTTCCGGCTGATATGAGAGAGTATGGGATTGGAGCTCAGATTTTGAAGGACCTTGGGCTTAAAAAACTCAGGATAATGACAAATAATCCCAAAAAACTGGTTGGTATTTCAGGTTATGGCCTTGAAATTGTAGAAAGAGTTCCTATAGAGGTTTCAATCAATAGACACAATGAAAGATATCTTAAAACAAAAAAAGAAAAATTTGACCACATATTTACTTCATTTTAAAAATAAGCAAAGGAGAGATTGTATTGAAAAAGTATGAAGGAAAACTCATTGGAGATGGCTTAAAAGTAGGCATTGTTGTAAGCAGATTTAATGAATTTATAACAAATAAACTTTTGGATGGTGCTTTGGATGCTTTAAGAAGACATGGTGTAGATGATGAAAGCATTGACATTGCTTGGACGCCAGGCGCATTTGAAATACCCCTTATATCAAAGAAGATGGCCACATCAAAAAAATACGATGCAATTATCGCGCTGGGTGCTGTAATAAGAGGCGATACACCGCATTTTGATTATGTTGCAAATGAAGTATCAAAAGGGGTAGCAAAAATATCGGTAGATTACGATGTGCCTGTAATATTTGGAGTCCTTACGACGGATACAGTTGAACAGGCAATCATGAGGGCTGGAACAAAGTCAGGCAATAAAGGGTTTGAAGCGGCTGTTACAGCAATTGAGATGGCCAATTTGATAAAGGAAATAGAAAGCTTATAAAAAAATACCCATCTTAAGAGCATTACGCTTTTAAGATGGGTATTTTACTTCCATGATGGTATTATGCCAGATTTTTGGAATGTTTTAAAGACGACTACGAAAACTGGCCCCATTATAAGCCCGAGACCACCGAAAAGCCTTGCACCGATAAACATGGATAAAAGCGTTACAAGAGGATGAAGGCCTATGCTTTGGCCGACTATCTTTGGCTCTATCATCTGCCTTACAACTGTGACGATGGCATATATGATAAGCAAGTAGATTCCAATAAGGTAGTTTTTGGTGAATATGTTGTACAATGCCCATGGGACTAATACAGAGCCTGATCCTAAAACAGGCAGTATATCTATAAAGCTGACTAAAAGCCCCAGCAAAAATGCGTAATCAAATCCTATTATCGTAAGCCCTATGGAAACTTCTAAAAAAGTGATAAACATTATGGTTATTTCAGCCCTTATAAAGCCTATTAAAGTTTGAAAGAGATCTCCTTTTATATTTTCAGCGTGAAATGCCCAATTGGATGGAAACTGTCTTTTTATAAAGTTTAATATGAGCCATTTGTCTTTGCTTAAAAAGAACGTTGATACGATTGTTATTATTGACATAAAGAAAAAGTTAGGCAGCTTTGTTGCCAAGCCTAATATCCATCCTGCGAAGTTTTTAGCGTACACAGATATATTATTTAAAATCGATTGAAGATTGCTTTCTAAGAAAGTTGAGATGTTTGTAGGAAGCGATACATAATATCTCCTAATTCTGTCTATCAAATCAGATATCACTACATCAAAATTCTTTGTGTAACTTGGTGCGTGTTCAGCTAAAGTATTGAGTTCGAATACAAGCTGTGTGACTAAAAGGCTTATTAAAAGACCGATTATTCCAATCAATAAAAGTATAAAGAATGCAGATGACAAACCCCTTGGTATTTTCAGTTTTTTTTCTGAAAACTCTACGGCAGGGTCAATTAAAATAGCCAAAAACAATGCCACTGCAAAAGGCATTAAAAATGGAATAAGCTTAAACACAAATAGGTAAAAGCTCAGTATGACTGCTAATATTACAATTGAATTTCTTATAGTGCTTTGATACCGTGAGAGAAAATCTTTCACGAAAAACCCCTCCTTACTCTTTATTATAGTATCGGAATAGCTATGTGTCTACATAAACGAATAAATAAAATCCGGTTTTGCCGGATTTTATTTATTGGGCGGTCTTTATTTTGATTTCATATGATTTTTTAGCTATTTCTGATTGAGATATTATTCCTTTTTCGATAAGCAATTCTATCAAAGATGTCAAAGCTAAAGTGTTTTTGTACTCTGTGTCTTTTATGTCGGCAATTTCTAATAGGTATTTGATTTCGTTCATCATATTCCCCCATAAATTATTTTATATAGTAATTATTGACACATATATTCATTATATACATTGTTGTTGTAATGTATATAAAGTTAGTATTTGAAATATTGATGTGATATAATAATAACTGTATATTTAAAAAAGGAGATTGGACG
The DNA here is from genome assembly GCF_002102475.1 of Thermoanaerobacterium sp. PSU-2. Lineage (NCBI taxonomy): Bacteria > Bacillati > Bacillota > Clostridia > Thermoanaerobacterales > Thermoanaerobacteraceae > Thermoanaerobacterium > Thermoanaerobacterium sp. PSU-2. The sequence goes on from NZ_MSQD01000012.1 coordinate 71,508, forward strand.
ATGAAGAGCAATACGAAAAAAGAGATTGTAAGTTGGATACTTACTATTGGGCTTGCTTTTATTATAGCTATGTTTATCAGGACGTATGTGTTTGAGCTTGTTGACGTACCTACAGGTTCTATGCTTAACACAATACAGCTTAATGATAAGTTTATTGAATTAAAATTCATATACAGATTTGAGCCTATTAAAAGAGGTGACATAGTCGTATTTAAGTATCCCGACGATCCGTCTGTAAGCTTTGTAAAAAGGGTAATCGGAATTGGCGGAGATACCATTGAGATCAAAAATGGGATATTGTATAGAAATGGAAAGCCAGTAAAAGAGCCATACCTTAAAGAGCCTATGAATAAAAATGAGACATTTGGGCCGTATAAAGTTCCGCCAAATCACTACTTCATGTTGGGGGATAACCGCAATCAATCTCTTGACTCAAGGTATTGGAAAAACAAATATGTATCCAAAGATGCCATAATGGGCAAAATAGTATTTAGAATTTGGCCTTTAAGCAGATTTGGTTCTATGATTGGCAAATAATTGTTGAAATCGCATTTGTTATATAGTATAATTAGTTTTAAGTTAAAAGAAGCGTTGAAGGGCCAATAGTATGTATTATATTTAAGAGAGCTGGTGGCGGGTGTAAACCAGTATATGTACATATTTATCCAGCCTGGAGCTATGGTTAATAACCATCGGGCGACCGTTAAATCAGTGATGAGGGCTTTTTAAGCCGAATCAGGGTGGCAACACGGAAATCCCGTCCCTACATAGGGTGGGATATTTTTATTAGGAGGTGCAAATGATGCTTGATATTAAAAGGATAAGGAATAATCCAGATGAGGTAAAGAAAGCTATTGAACTTAAAAAAGAAAACTCAAACATCGACGAATTTTTAGAGATTGACGAAAAGAGACGGGAAATCTTAAAGGAACTGGAGTCTTTGAAAAACACCAGAAATAAAGAATCTGAAAACATAGCTAAACTGAAAAAAGAAGGCAAAGACGCTGAAGAATTGATAAAAGAGATGAAGGAAATATCCGACAAAATCAAGGCGATGGAAAGCGAAGTAAAGCAGTACGATGAGAAATTGGAAGAGCTTCTATGGACCATACCAAATATTCCACATGAAAGCGTTCCAGTTGGAGACAGCGATGCTGATAACGTGGAAATCCGCAGATGGGGCGATGTTAGAGAATTTGACTTTGAAGTGAAGCCACACTGGGACATTGGAGTTGAGCTGGGGCTTTTAGACTTTGAAGCGGCATCACGGGTTACAGGTTCCAGATTCACGTTTTACAAAGGATTAGGCTGTAGGCTGGAAAGGGCTCTAATAAACTTCATGATGGATCTTCACACAGAAAAACATGGATACACAGAGGTTTTTCCGCCTTTTATGGTTCATAGAAGAAGCATGTTTGGCACAGGACAGCTTCCTAAATTTGAAGAAGACGCATTTAAGGTGGCTGGGACAGATTATTTCTTGATACCGACTGCTGAAGTTCCGGTTACAAATATGTACAGAGAGACCATAATTGACGGTGAAAAACTTCCTATATACAATTGTGCGTATAGCGCTTGTTTTAGACAGGAAGCCGGTTCTGCAGGGAGAGATACAAGAGGATTAATAAGGCAGCACCAGTTTAATAAAGTAGAACTGGTAAAGATTACAGAGCCTGAGAAATCATACGAAGAACTTGAAAAGATGGTAAGCGATGCTGAAGATGTGCTGAAGACTTTAGGCATACCTTATAGGGTTGTATCTATATGCACTGGAGACCTTGGCTTCACTGCGGCAAAGAAGTACGACCTTGAGGTTTGGATGCCAAGCTACGGAAGGTATGTTGAGATATCATCTTGCAGTAACTGCGAGGACTTTCAGGCAAGGAGAGCAAACATCAAATACAGGCCAAAAGATGGAGGAAAGGCCCAGTATGTCCATACTCTAAATGGTTCAGGTGTGGCAGTCGGCAGGACTTTTGCAGCAATACTTGAAAACTATCAGCAAAAGGATGGTTCTGTAGTTGTGCCTGAAGCTTTAAGGCCGTATATGAGATGTGATGTTATAAGGAAGTAAAAGGATTAAATAACATTAAATAATTGATTCATGAATATTGACAACTTAGCCGGTATATGATATACTTTATATCGTTCCCGGCTTGGAGAGGTGTCCGAGGGGTTTAAGGAGCTGGTCTTGAAAACCAGTGTCTCTTAACGGAGCCGTGGGTTCGAATCCCACCCTCTCCGCCATGAATTTAATATTAAAATAGATTGTAGCTGACATGGAGAAGTACCCAAGTTGGTGAAGGGGCGGTCCTGCTAAGACTGTAGGTCGGGGATAACCCGGCGCGAGGGTTCAAGTCCCTCCTTCTCCGCCATACATAGGCTACTTTTTTTGTTGAAAAAAAGGCGCAATTGCGCCTTTTCATTTTTTATCATTACCTATTATGACGGTGACATCTGCACTGCTTAATTTTTCATCTTTTAATACGTTTTTTATTGATAGAGCATTGGCAACTTTGTGGGCTTTATCAATGCTGGTATTTGCGTAAACGCATGATTCATCGTAATTTTTCGCATCGGCATTGGCGATTTTGACTACGTTAAAGCCAAGATTTTTAAGTTCATCAGCGTACTTTGCAGCCAGTCCTTGTACTTTTGTTCCATTGTAGACCGCAACAGAAATGGTATTATTTATAGGTGAATACGTTATTTGCGAGACTGTGCTTACAGAATCATTGTTTAAGCCGTCTCCAAACATCTCTGATGCCACTTCCATGGCTTTTTGCTGGTCTACAAAATAATAGCTGTAATCACCCATGTATCCGCCTTCTCCTGGCACTATAGAAGTATTTATGTTTTGAGGCTTATTCTTGACGAAGTCCAATGCGTACGTTGTGATATCTTTTGCTGTCAAATCTGTTTTTAAGTTTTTGCTTAGTGTTATGGCCAGAGATGGAATCTTCGTTATTATGGTAGGTGATGTGACTTTCTTTATGAATGATTTCAAAAATTCTTGCTGAGCATTTATTCTTCCTATATCGCCATCTGCATAGCCATGTCTATAACGAACAAATTGCAAAGCTTCTTCACCATCTAATACTTGAAGTCCCTTCTTTAGGTTTATGTGAAGTGGTGGATTTGCCACGTTGTCGTCGTATTTCATGTTAAACGGTATGTTTACCTCGACACCACCTATGGTGTCAATTATATCTTTGAAGCCATCATATGTTAAAATGACGTAGTTGTCTATTTTTATTCCCAACAGACTTTCCACTGCATCTTTTAAACCGTCTATTTTCTGCTCGGAATAAGCTGCATTGATTTTTTTCTCAGTTGGTGCATTGTAGCCTGGCCTTGGATAATATGTATCGCGTGGAATCGATAACATATCGATTTCTTTTTTATTTGCATCAAAGCTTGCCACGAATATAGTGTCAGAGAGACCATCGGCATCACCGACAAATAGTATATTTTTTTTGTTCTGACTACTGTTATTTTGTTTAGACGTTTTAACTTGATTATTGGTTGTGACAGGATTTTCTTCTGTGTTTACAACGTTTAAATTTCTATAAAACATAAATGCACCTGTGCCAATAGATAAAGCGATTCCTAAAATGACAAGGAGGGAGATTTTTAAAGCCCTTTTCATCCATATATCACATCCTCATTAATCATCATTTTCTATTTATTTCTAATATACATTATATGCCTAAATTAATCAATAAAAATCGCTTTGCATTTTATAAAATGGATATATTATAATAGTGTCAAGAAGTACATTTTAGGATGGTGATTTGTTTGAAAAGAGGGAATTTGGCAATAATCATTTTATTGATATCAATATTTTTAATTGTAGCTTTATTTGCAAGCCTTGCAAATCTTATTGTGGACATACAGTGGTTTAACAGTTTAAATTATTTAGGGGTATTTTTTAAGAAGTTTTTAACACAGCTTACTATAGGTGTGCCATCGTTTGTAGTAATCTTTATCCTTTCTTATTTCTACCTGAATAGAATGGTTAAAGACTATGCAAAGTTTGCCCAGGACATTGAAATCAAAAGTGTACGCAAAAGATTTAGAGGTGTGGTGATAGGCATATCGATATTTGTAAGCTTTTTGATTTCTGTATTTATCTCTGCAAATTGGTGGAACGACTTTTTGTTTTACATAAATTCTGCGAATTTCGGCGTGAAAGATCCGATTTTTAATAAAGACATAAGCCTTTACATGTTTAGACTGCCATTTCTTTTAGATGTATATGATTTGCTTATTATCATAATACCGATACTCATAGTCGCCACTATAATCGTATATGGGCTTATGTACTTATCCGATAAGACCAGGTTTTATGAGATATCAGACAGAGGAGGTTTTTTTAGAGCTATTTACAACAAAGAGATACTGATGATAGCTTTTAGGCAAATTGCCGTTTTGGGATTTGTATTTTTTGCCGTTCTTTCATTGGGTTATTACTTAAAAGCGTATGGCATATTGTACTCTAAAAGTGGCGTTGTCTTTGGCGCAGGCTATACGGATGTTCATGTAAGGCTTTTGTTTTACAGGATTTTAATGTTGGCATCAATAGTTTCCGGCATTTTGTTTATGATTGGCGCATTTAGGCAAAAACTTAAATACATAATAGCATCACCTGTAATAATCGTTGCCATCATGATCTTATCGACTGTATCACAAATGGTTGTTCAAAGTTTCATTGTTGCGCCAAACGAGCTTGACAAGGAAAAGACTTATTTGAAGTACAATATTGACTTTACTCAGAAAGCATTTGACTTAAATAATGTTGAAGAGAAAAATTACGATTTAAGCGGCAATATAGACAAAAAGGTATTAGATGAAAACCAAGACACCATAAACAATATCAGGATAAATGATTATAGGCCTGTAAGCCAGATATACAACCAGCTTCAAAGCATAAGGCTTTACTATAAATTTAATGACATAGATATCGACAGGTATATGATAAATGGAAATTACAGGCAGGTCTTTATATCTGCGAGGGAGATGAATCTTGACAATCTGGCAAGCCAAGCGAAAAATTGGATCAACATGCACCTTAAATACACACATGGGTATGGCGTTGTGATGTCAACCGTAAATGATGTAACGGCTACAGGGCAGCCAGACATGGTGATAAAAAATATTCCGCCAGTGAGCAGCACAAATATAAAGATAACGAGGCCAGAGATATACTTTGGAGAGCTTACAAACACGTACGCAATAGTAAATACAAAGACAGGTGAATTTGATTACCCTTCAGGCGACACAAACAAAGAAAATTTTTACTCTGGCAAATCAGGCATACCTATGACGTTTTTAAACAAGCTTTTGTACACTATTTATACTGGCAATATAAAAATACTTTTATCCACTGACATTACGCATGATAGCAGGATGCTTCTTTTTAGAAACATAAAGGATAGAGTTCAAAGGATAGCTCCGTTTTTGATATACGATGATGATCCATACATAGTAGTAGATAATGGCAAACTGTATTGGATGATTGATGCATACACTTATTCTGGAAACTATCCCTATTCAGAGCCTTATGGGGATACAGGCATAAATTACATAAGAAATTCTGTCAAAGTCGTCGTTGATGCTTATACAGGTGATGTAAAGTACTATATATCTGACAAAAATGACCCTATAATAAAGGTGTACAGCAGGATATTTCCCGGGCTATTTAAAAACATAGACGAGATGCCTAAAGGCTTAAAAGCTCATATAAGGTATCCTCAGTATATGTTTGATATACAAGCAAGCGTTTATAAAAATTATCACATGTCAGATCCGCAAGTCTTTTACAACAAAGAAGATTCTTGGGACATAGCAAAGGAGAAATTTACAGGTAAGATAGAACCGGAAGAGTCACAGTATGTCATAATGAGGCTTCCAGGAGAAAAAACTGCTGAGTACGTTTTGATGATTCCGTATACACCAGCCACGAAAGATAACATGGTGGCTTGGATGGCAGCAAGGATGGATGGCAATAACTATGGAAAACTGGTAGTCTATAAGTTTCCAAAAAGCACTGTCGTGTATGGGCCTATGCAGATTGAGAACATGATCGATCAAGATCCGAATATTTCAAAAGAGATGAGCTTGTGGGATCAAAAAGGATCAAGCATCATAAGAGGCAATTTGCTGACACTGCCGATTGACGATTCTATGCTTTACGTTGAGCCTATCTATATACAGTCATCAAATGAAAATGCAATACCTGAAGTGAAAAGGGTTATTCTGGCGTACAAAGATAAAATCGTAATGGAGGATACGCTTGCAAATGCATTAAACAAGCTATTTAATTTGCAAGCTCCAACACAGCCACAGGTTCCACAAGTGCAGACGAATGAAACCCAGCAAGAGCTTATAAAGAAGGCAAATGACATATATAATAATGCAATGAATGCTTCAAAAAATGGCGATTGGACAGATTTCGGTAAAAATCTCGATGAGCTTGGAAACGTGCTTAATGATTTAAACAATAGCATAAAAAAGTGATGATGAAAAGTGCACTGCTAATTAATATTTGGCGGTGCACTTTATTTTTTGCATTAAAAGTGGAGATACTAAATGTAGGTGATGTTAAATGGAAATACTGCAGTCAGAATTAAAGATAGAAAATTTGATAAAAGAAACAGAACATATATTTGAAAAATTAATGAGCTTCAATGAGATTTTATCAAATGATGTGACAAAAATTGATGCAAAATTAGAAAAAAGCGAAAAAGAAATTAAGGAGTACATTGAAAGTCAATTTGAAGAAAATAACGATAGAAAATATCTAATAAGTTATTTGAGAAAGGCTGACAATCGATTAGATAACTTAAAAGAAATAGAAAACATGATTTACTCCAATATCGATGAATTAGGTAATGACGTAAAAACTCTAAAAGACAATCTGGATAACATGAAAAAGACACTATACAAGTTAAAAGATCTTGAAAGAGATATTAGCTCTATGAAAGCTGTAATCGAAAAGGATGTGCTTTTAAACATAGAGCTAAACAAAGAAAATACACCTGAAAAGGTAGAATACGTGTATGACTTGCCGCCGCAACTTGTAAACAATCTAAATACGGCATTAAATAATTTGTACATCGCCAGAGAAGGCATGAATAGGATAAAAATATACGAAGACATTGTAAATAATTTGGAAAATTTTCAATAGTAAAATTTTCATTTACTAATTCTAATCATAAAGGGAATATTAAATAACGGGGAAATTTTTTAAAGGAGGGTTTACATTGAATAGGAGAGAATTTGAGGATTACCTAGGTGAAAAAGTAAATAGTGAAGTGTCTGAAGAATTAAGTGCAAGATTTGGCAAAAACAATCAAGCACAGCAACAAGCTCAACAACAGGCACAGCAGCAAGCGCAGCAATTTCAGCAACAATTGCAGAGCATGGGCATAAATGTCACACCGCAGCAATTCCAGCAATTATTAAATCAAGTAAAAGCTCAAGCGCAACAACAGCAGCAGCAGACAGATATACAGGTTCAGCAAGCATTACAACAGGCTATGGCTGCACTTCAACAGGCTCAACAAAGCATACAGGCAAACCAAGTATTTGCACAGATGAGCAAAATATTAGATTCATCAAATCAGCAATTGCAGCAGTTGACACCACAGTTGCAAGCTCAACAAGCTCAGCAAGCACAGGCCAATTTCTTAAATCAGCAAGCAAATCAGCAGAATACGACACAAACAGGAATGCAGTAATAAAGTAAGGGTTATAGATAAAAGTCTATAGCCCTTTTTAAGCGGGGATTAATTTAGCATTTGCAAATAAAAATAAATTGTGGTATTATAAAGTATGTAAGTGTGCGCCCGTAGCTCAGTTGGATAGAGCGTTTGACTACGAATCAAAAGGCCACGGGTTCGAATCCTGTCGGGCGCACCACTATGATATTGACAAATTTGAAATTTTATTTATAATATAAATCATGCGCCCGTAGCTCAGCAGGATAGAGCAACGGTTTCCTAAACCGTGTGCCGGAGGTTCGAGTCCTCTCGGGCGCACCATTTGTGTGATTAAGATGTACAACGAATTTATGAAGTCTGCTATAGATGAGGCTATACTAAGCTTTATGCTTGGAGAGATGCCGGTTGGTGCAGTTGTAGTTAAAGATGGCATCATCATCGGTAGAGGCCATAATCTGAAAGAAACAGAAAAAGATGCGACGCAGCACGCAGAGATCAATGCTATAAAGGATGCTTGCAAAAGCATTGGTGATTGGAGACTTAATGGTGCATCGCTGTACGTCACATTAGAGCCATGTCCAATGTGCGCAGGCGCGATAATAGAGTCCAGAATAAAAAGAGTGTATATAGGCGCAGAGAGCCGTGATAGCGGTGCTGCAGGCACTGTATATGATCTTTTAAATAAAAAAGCAGAAGTTTATTTTGGCATCATGGAAGATGAGTGCAAAAAACTGATAAATGATTTTTTTAGTAGACTAAGGTAATCTGGAGAGATGGCTGAGTGGTCGAAAGCGCTCGCCTCGAAAGCGAGTGGGCGGATTCCCGCCTCGTGAGTTCGAATCTCACTCTCTCCGCCATGGAAATATCATGGAGAGATGGCTGAGCTGGTCTAAGGCGCACGACTGGAAATCGTGTGTACCCTCAAAACGGGTACCGAGGGTTCGAATCCCTCTCTCTCCGCCATTAAATGTAATTCCCATCTTAATCCATAACATCCATTAAAAATTTCAATCCATGTGTTGATTTTTACATATAGACGATGTATAATAGGTCTTGCATTGCACAAAATAATGTTGTAAGTTGAAAAGGACTTACATGGCCGTACTAGATGGGGAGGTAGCGGTGCCCTGTAACCTGCAATCCGCTATAGCAGGGTCGAATTCCCGAGCCGAGGCATGATTACTGTAAGGCTGGCATAAGTAAGTGATTATGATATTCAAGTCCTCCGCAATGGAAATTTGTGAACCCCGCCAGGTCTGGAAGGAAGCAACGGTAAGCAAATACTTCCATGTGCCGGGGGAGTGCTTGAGTGGAGTTAACTGCTTATGTAACGCTTATGGTAACATGACAGAGTCGGGTGTGCGGCCTTTTTATTTTATTATATTTTACTAAAAAATTTTAATACGTACATAAAAAATATTTTATCAAAAAAATATTCTGATATTTAAAATTTGTGTAAAGTTTTTTTGCGCATTGTCGAAAATACTAATAGTGACTTTTACTGCTTAGGGAGGTATTTATGTTTAGAAGTTATCGCAATCGCTTGTTCGTCATAATATTCGGAGTTTCAGTCTTTGTATATCTACTTTCGTTTGTCCACATAGTAAAAGGCATAGGCAATAACATATTTGCTTCTTTTTTGATATTGTTTATTTCGGCTTTTATAGCAATGACAGAGTCAAAGCACTTGTCATATCCAATAGAAAAGTTGAATGAAGGCGTTAAACGTATAATAGATGGTGAATACGATTATAATATCGATATAGATGTTTCAGAAGAATTTGTAGAGTTATCAAGAAGTTTCAGAGAAATGTCACATAAGCTAAAGTCAACTTATGAAGAGTTAAAAAGGGAGTCTCAGGAGCTTTTAAAGAAAAACAACGAATTGCAAGATTACTATGCAGAGCTTGAGGCATCTTATGAGCAGATGGAAGCTGTGACAAACGAGCTTGAGAAATCGGAATCAAAGTATAGGACGTTGGTAGACAATATTTCAGATATTCTTTGGTTTACTGATAGTGAATATAATATAGAGTTTATTAATAATAGATCAGTAAGGTATTTAGATTATATGCCAGACGAGATGACAGGCAGAAAAATCACAGAATTCGTTCATGACGACGATAAGAAGATCATGGAAGATCTGATGAATGGCAGAATAAGCATGGCGGAAATAAAATTCAAAAAAAGAGATGGTTCAATACTCCTTACAGAAACGAGAGCCAAGGTAATAAAGAACAATGAAAATGAGATATTGGGAATTCAAGGCTTGTCGAGGGATATAACTGATTACAATAATGCGAAAAAAGAGATAATGGAGAGAAATAGGCAGATTCTGGCCATAGGAAATGTGACGCAATTGTTGACTAAAAATTTAGAACCTCGAGATGTTTTATATTCTATTGCTGAAAAAATATCCACCATTCTTTCTTCACCACTTTGTACCATAAGGACGATAAATGAGTCAGGAAGATTAGAGCTTATGGTAGCAGCAGGGGAATTGAGAGACATGCCTCTTTTAAAAGAGTTGTCGTTGTCGTCGGATGAAAATGTTAAGCTTCTTGTTTCAAAAGAGATTACTGTTTTGGATCCTAATAAATTCCCGATAGATGATAATTTGCTTTTGCGATTGAAAGAATTAAATGTAAAAAACGTGATAGCTGTTCCACTCATATCTAAAGATAAGGCTGTGGGAATCTTAAATATATTAACAACTTCAAAGCTTGCCAATGATATAAGCTTGTTGAGATCTGTTGCTGATAGTGTGTCTGTTGCCATAGAAAATGCAAATCTGTATGACGACATGAGGAATTGGTACTTTAGGACCATCGACGCTTTGGCTCATGCTGTTGAGGCAAAGGATAAATACACAAAGGGGCATTCGCTTAGAGTTTCGAAGTACGCTGCAATTATAGCCGAAAGCATGGGACTGCCAAAAGATGAAATAGAAAAGATAAGAATTGCTGGTCTGTTGCATGATATAGGAAAGATAGGGGTGGCTGACAGTATACTTACCAAGCCTGGCAAGCTTACAAATGATGAGTACGACAAGATAAAGCAACATCCAAAAATATCTAGAAAAATATTGGAACCAATTGGACTATCTAAGGATATAATGGATGGAATTGAAAAACACCACGAAAGATACGATGGGAAAGGATATCCATTTGGGCTTAATGACGACAACATACCATTGATTGCTGCGATACTGTGTGTGGCAGATTCATTCGATGCCATGACATCTGATAGATCGTATAGGAAAGGGATTTCCTTTGACGAGGCTGTAAATGAATTATTGAAGTACAAAGGCACCCAGTTTAATCCGAGGGTTGTTGACAGTGTAATATCTATATACATGAGAGACAGAAAAAAGATGGAGAGGATTAAAGTAGAAACGGAAGTAGCAAACTAAAAGGATATAGAAAAGTATCCTTTTTTTTGTTACAATTAAGTAAATGAGGTGTTTTTCTATGTACCAATCACTGTACAGAAAGTATAGGCCTAGAAGCTTTGGGGAAGTTTTGGGGCAAAATCATATTGTCAGGACTTTAAAAAATCAGATAAAAAGTGGGCGAATAGGACATGCATATCTTTTTTGCGGTACAAGAGGTACAGGCAAGACAAGTGTTGCAAAGATTTTTGCAAAAGCTGTTAATTGCCCTAATAGCGTAGATGGGGAGCCATGCAACAAATGTCAGATATGCCAGTCTGCCAATAACAATTCTCTCATGGACATAATAGAGATAGATGCGGCATCGAATAACAGCGTTGATGATGTAAGGGAATTGAGGGATAACGTCATATATGCTCCTTCTTCATGTAAGTACAAGGTGTACATTATCGATGAAGTCCATATGCTGTCTGGCAGTGCTTTTAATGCCCTTTTAAAGACGCTTGAAGAGCCTCCGCAACACGCGATATTTATTCTGGCTACAACTGAGCCAAATAAGATACCTGCAACTATTTTGTCAAGGTGTCAAAGGTTTGACTTTAAAAGGATATCATCGAAAGTTATTTCACAGAATATAAAGAAGATAGCTGAAGACAGCCAAATAAAAATAGACAGTAAAGCAATTGCACTGATTGCAAAGCATGGAAATGGCTCTATGAGGGATGCTATAAGCATACTTGAGCAGTGTGCTTCATACAACGATGTTTTAACGTATGATGATGTGTGTGATATACTTGGCACTGTAAATGATGATACATTGTTTGCTTTAGTGAATAGTTTAAACGATAGAGATGGAAAAGAAACCATAAAACAGATAGATAAGTTGATGCTTTACGGCATAGACGTAAATAATTTGGTGAAGGCTTTATTGTCTTTTTTGAGAGATGTGATTGTATATAAGACATGTGGTGATGAGTCAGAAGAGATATTAGAAACAGAGATAAATGATGTAATTGAGAAGGCTTCTTTATTTGACATGGCGTTTTTATCAAATGTGTTAGAGAAATTGATAGATCTTCAGGGAAAAATAAGATATGCTCAATCTCCAAGAATAATGCTGGAGATAACATTGCTTAAGCTTATAAATCCGGAAATCTCACCTGATATGGACAGTATTTTAGATAGACTAAGTATGTTGGAAAATGTGATTAAAAATGGAAAAGTAATGCCATCTGTAGAGAAGGATATTGTCGCTGATGATAAAACTTTAAAATCTGAGAGGGCTTTTGATGATGTAGTGGTAAAAAAAGAAGCGAAAAAAACTGATGATATAGTTGATAAAGTAGATAAGAGCATTGAGATAAATGTGAATGAAGTTTTCAAAAAACTATTAAGCATGATAAAGAAAGACAGACCGATGATTTTTTCTTTTTTAAGCTTAGGCAAACCGTATTTGAAAGATGGCAATTTTGTGATAGAATATCCAAAGGAGCATGTGTTTTACAAAGAAGAGCTTAATAAAATCGAAAATAAAGATTACATCAAAGATGCTATTAAAAGACTGACAGGTAATGATTACAACATAGTTTTTGCTACAGAAGAAAAAAATGAAGATGAACAGTTAATTGAGGCAGTAAGAAAATATTTTGGCGATGTAGAAATAATAGATTGATTAATCACTACTGAGTCAAAATTAGCATATAAATAAGAGAGAATACAAAATTAATTAGGAGGTATTTGGATGGCTAAAGGAGGATTTCCTGGCGGTTTCAACATGAATAACATGATAAAGCAAGCGCAGCAGATGCAGGAGCAAATGAAGAAAATGCAGGAGGAGCTTGAAAACAAGACGGTTGAGGAGTCTGCAGGCGGTGGAGCTGTAAAGGTAGTGGCAAATGGCAGAAAGGAGCTTATAAGCATAAAGATCGATCCGGATGTCGTTGACAAAGACGATGTAGAGATGCTGGAGGATCTTGTATTGGCTGCAGTAAATCAAGCTTTAAGAAGTGCTGAAAAGATGATTGCAGAAGAGATGGGAAAAATAACAGGAGGTTTCAACATACCTGGCTTGTTCTGAGGTGAATTAATTAATGAACGTATATTCGAGGTCATTGTCAAGGCTTATTGATGAATTATCAAGACTTCCCGGCATTGGACGCAAGACAGCTCAGAGGCTGGCGTTTTACATCTTAGATATGCCTTTAGACGATGTTGTTAACTTGTCTAATGCTATTTTAGAGGCAAAGAACAATTTAAGATACTGTAAAAAGTGCTATAACTTTACTGACAGTGAGCTTTGCAGTATATGCAGTGATGAGACGAGGGATACACATACCATATGTGTAGTTTCCGATCCCAAAGATGTAGTAGCGATGGAAAAGACGAGGGAATATCGAGGCTTATACCATGTACTTCACGGTGCAATATCGCCTATGGATGGAATAGGTCCAGAGGATATAAAGATAAAAGAGCTGTTGGAGAGGATAAAAGATGCTGAAATCAATGAAATAATATTAGCTACAAATCCAGACATAGAAGGCGAGGCAACTGCAATGTACATCGCAAAGCTTATAAAACCTTTTGGAATAAAGGTGACAAGAATTGCACATGGTGTACCGGTAGGCGGTGACCTCGAATACACAGATTCTGTAACACTGTCAAGGGCTTTAGAAGGCAGAAGGGAAATGTAAGTGATCGAAATTGAATCTTTTAACTAAAAGGTACTATGTTGATGTAAGAAAATGTGGAAAAGATAAAAAATCTAAAAATATGTATTGATTCTTAGCGTATAAAGTGATAATATAAATATCAACAAATTTAAAAGAGAATATTGAAGGCCTCTTATCAAGAGTGGTGGAGGGACTGGCCCGATGAAACCCGGCAACCGGCATTTATATGCGTTTGGTGCCAAATCCTGCAGGGAAAACCTGAGAGATGAGAGGAGTGGCGTATTTTGGCCCTCTTCTCATTGAAGAGGGCCAAAAATTTTTAGGAGGTATGCCACATGGAATTTAAGATTGGATTGTTGGGATTTGGAACAGTAGGAAGCGGAGTCTATAAAATAGTCGCATCAAGAAAACAGCATATAAAACAAAAAACGGGGTTTTATCCCGAAATAAAAAAAATACTAGTGAAGCATCCTGATAAGCCGAGAAATGTTAATGGTGTAGATGAAATACTAACAACTGATGCTAACGAAATCTTGTGTGATAGCGAAATAAGTGCAATAATTGAAGTAATGGGAGGAATTGATCCTGCTTACGAGTACGTAAAAAAGGCGATAATTTCTAAAAAACATGTAATTACTGCAAACAAAGAGTTAATAGCAAAATATGGAGACGAGCTTAGAAAAATGGCAGATGAAAATGGTGTATTTTTGAAATTTGAAGCAAGTGTCGCTGGAGCAATCCCCATTATACATCAAATTGAGAGGCTCAAAATAACCGATGAAATAAATTTCGTAGGAGGGATAATAAACGGTACTACAAACTACATATTGACGCAAATAACAGAAAAGGGAATGAAATATGATGAAGCACTTTTATCAGCTCAAAAAAGAGGTTATGCTGAAAGCAATCCGGATTACGATATAAAAGGATTCGATGCTTTGTATAAGCTTGTGATTCTTATAAAAAAAGCATTCGATGCTGATGTTTCTGCTAATTCAATATTGAGATATGGTATAAATGAAATAAAAAATGACGATATATATTATGCTGAAAAATTGGGATACAAGATTAAACCATTTGCATGGGCTAAATACGAGAAAGGAAACGTCTATGCGAGTGTAGAGCCTATATTGATAGAAGATAGCAACATTTTAGCAAGTGTTGGTGATGTAAACAATGCTGTTATACTGAGAGGAGACAGTTTTAAAGAGCTAATTTTTATTGGAAAAGGTGCAGGACAAATGCCTACAGGTGATTCGGTTGTTGCAGATTTAATAGATATACTATTGAATTATGATATAAAAACGAATCATACGTCTAAACGCATTTCAGTTTTTAATGGTAGTTTTACAGATGTATTTTATATAAAACTTAAACCATTTTACAAGTTTAATATAAAAAATATTTTAAAATTTTTTACTGATAATGGCGCTTCGTTTAATGAGTCTGTTTATGATGGAAATACTTTTGCGGCTGTTTTCAAGCTTTTTGATAATGATATAAACAGGTTTATAGAAAGTTTAGAAAACAAAAAAATGTGTACAATAGAAAGTCTCTTCAAAGTGTTGCATGATGACAATGAAGTGGATAATAAACAAGTTAATACAATACAAAGTGAAGTTATATAAAAATTATACAAAGTATGATGCACGTCATTAAATTAACGGAAAGTAAATTTAAATCTTGTAATGCGTTTGATATCTATCAACATAAAATTTTAACCAATATTTATTTTTACAATGAAATGAGGGATGAATATGACAAAGAATTTTTCGAAAAAGGACTTGATTAAAGTTATATTAGAAGATATAGATGATTCTGAAATGATTGAAGAAGATATTATTCATATGATTATTAATGAGAAAGTTGCTAAAGATGTTTCAAAAGAGCATGAAAAGCATTTAACTTTTGGAGACAGAATGTCAGATAAGTTAGCGGAATTTGCCGGAAGCTGGGTTTTTATAATAGGTTTTGGAATTGTGCTTTTTGCCTGGATCATTGCGAATAGTTTTATTTTAAAACGTCCTTATGATCCATATCCATTTATTTTGCTTAATCTTATTTTATCATGTCTTGCTGCAATTCAAGCTCCAATTATTATGATGAGCCAAAATAGGCAAGAAGCAAAAGACAGAATTCGCTCTAAAAATGATTATAAAGTTAACTTAAAATCAGAGCTAATTATAGAAGATCTCCATAAAAAGATAGATGAATTGCAAAAATTACACCAAGAATTACTTAATAAGATTGACACTTTAAATAAAATGTAAATTTTATATAAAATATTTACTTTAAAAACAAATCTATGATATAATTGTTGATGTAAGGTGATGGAGCTCACCATTAAATGCAATGATGCTGATGGCTCCTATTGGGTATACTAACTCAATAGGAGCTTATTTATTACTGTTTTATGAAAATGGAGGGTGATTTACATGGAATACGTCTATATAGGTGTTGGTGGTTTTTTTGGGGCAATTTTGAGATATCTAATTTCTACTTACTATCAAAGTATATTGCATACAGTATTTCCCGTTGAAACCTTTTTTATTAATATCTTTGGATCATTTTTGTTAAGCTATATTTCAAATTTAGCCCTTGAAGAATTTAATGTAAATTTCAATATAAGACTTGCTATTACAACAGGATTTATAGGTGCTTTTACTACATTCTCCACTTTTACTAAAGAGACTATGGATCTAATAAGAAACGGGAAAATCGCTGTTGCGATATTGTATGTGCTTCTATCAATATTTATAGGATTTATCATGTCATTTATGGGATTTGAATTAGGAGATAAGACTGCAAAAATGATTAAAGGGCGTGAAGAAAATTGATGCTAAATATGCTGTTAGTAGGTTTAGGAGGAGTTTTTGGAGCAATATTGAGGTATGAAATATCAAGGCACATAAAAGAAAATAGGGAATTTGTAGTGCCATTAGAGACATTTATCATAAATGTTACTGGCGCTTTATTATTAAGCTTTTTATCAAGTCCTAAGCTTGTCCATCTATTTAATGACGATATAAAATTGTTTATCATGACAGGATTTATAGGTGCTTTTACTACATATTCCACATTTTCTCATGAGACAATAGATCTTTTTCGCAAAAAACATTATATACATGCATTTTTGTATTCATTTGTTACTGTCGTCGTTGGACTTATTGGCGCTTTTTTAGGATACTATATTGGAAGTTTGTTTTAAATAATGTATTATAGAAGTATAGAAGGAGGGGGTATGAGGTTTTGATATTAGACTATTTTAGATTGCTTTCAGCGTTATCGCTATCATTAGATGTGATGGAGAAAAGAAGTTTCGGACATGCCAGGAAAGTTGCCTATGTTGCCATAAGACTGGCACGAAATATTGGCGTTAAAGACGATGAAGAATATAAGATCTTTTATTCTGCTTTTTTGCATGATATAGGGAAAAGCGATGTAGTTGAGGACATTAACCATGACAGCACGTGGAAGCATTCCCTTAAAGGAAGTGAATTTGTAAAAGGGATGCCTAAAGGGGATGAGTTTTCCGAAATCATCAAGTATCATCATGAAAATTGGGATGGAAGTGGGCATTTCCATCTTAGTGGAAACTCTATTCCTTTAGAAGCACAGATAATATATTTAGCTGATCAATTTGATATAAGGTACAGCATTATATCCAAGAAACTCAATGAGTACGATACAAGGGAAAACATAAAGAAATGGCTTGATTTAGAATCCAAAAAGGCGTTTAATCCTCTATTGGTAAGCATGTTTAAAGATCTAATGAAGCAAGAAAAGTTTTGGCTGGATTATGAAAATTATAATCAGTTTGATGTCTTAAATCCGTACATAAGAAATGAAATTATGGTGATTGGAATAGATGATCTTGAGAGTATCGCCGAAGTTTTTTCAAAAATAATTGATAACAAAAGTCATTTTACGTACAACCATTCAAAAGGCATATCTGAAATTGCACATAAAGCAGCGATGCTTTCCGGATACGATCAAATTACAGTTCAAAAGGTGAAAATAGCAGGCCTTTTGCATGATTTAGGCAAATTGGCCATACCAAATGAAATATTGGACAAACCAGGAAAGCTTACTGAAGAAGAATTTACGACGATAAAGTCTCATACATACTTTACTAAAAAAATACTACGGGAGATAGGAGAAATTGATGATATAGCTGAGTGGGCTGCAAATCACCATGAGAAATTAGATGGCTCAGGGTATCCTGAAGGACTTACTGAAGAAGACCTTGATGAAATTTCAAGGCTTATGGCTGTTTGCGATATATACCAAGCACTAACAGAAGATAGGCCCTATAGAAAAGGTATGTCACATATTGAAGCAATCGATGTGATCTATAAATTGGTCAAGCAAAATAAGGTAGATGGGAAATCGCTGGAGATAATAAGAGAAATACAAAAAGTGAACAAATAAGTATACTCATCCATATAACTGTCAATAATATGGATGAGGAGGTATTATATGGGCACGCTATATAAAATTTTTAGGGAGATATCAGCTACAAAAGAAGAAACAAATGATGAAAATGATGCTTTGATAGATGAAGTGAAAAACACCATGAGACAGTTAAAAGATGCGGAAATGTATTTTCAAAGTGTTACAGATCCTGACTTAATTGATCAAGCTATTTACAACATAGAGTCATTGAGAAAGAAGTATACTTATTTACTTAAAAAAGCTAAAGAAAACGGTGTGAATTTTGATAATTTCAATTCGCTTATATCATAATTTGTCCCCCTCTTAATATAATAATCATAGGATGTATTAAGGGGGAATTTTTATGAATTTAAGCATTGAATACAATATAATAATAGCATATGTAGTGGGACTTTTTTTATTATACATACTTGGGTGGTTATTGGTTGTACCGAGAAAATTTCTTATAAGGCTTATTTTAAATGGAGTAGTAGGAGCATTAGTCTTGTTTTTTATGAATATGGCTGGAAAGACATTTGGAATATATGTCGGCATAAATCCTATAACAGCTTTAGTTGTAGGCTTTTTAGGCATACCTGGAGTGATTTTGCTTATTGTGTTGCAGTATATCGTGTAATATAAATTTCCAAATAATTATAAGTGTAAATAATCTCCTTAATAGAAATAATAAAAAAGGTAATATTTTATTAAGGAGGTTACAAAGATGACTGTAAAAAGCGATATCGAAAAGGCTGTTGCTGCAGCACAGTCTGCACTTGGAACGTACGCGCAGTTTGCCAGCGCGACAGATGATCCAGCAGCTAAGCAGATGTTTCAGCAGATGCAGCAAGATATGCAAAGGCACGTAAATATGCTAAACAATAGATTGAATTATATAAATTCAAATAACAAACTGAATCAACAGCAGCAGGCTACACAGCAAGTGCAAAATATACTTTCAAATAAAAAATGAGTATTAGGGGCATCTATTGATGCCTCAAAAATTTTACATAAAATTAACATAAAACGAGAAAAAATCAAGCATTTATAAGATAATTAGACATAAAATGAATTATTGGCTGTAATTTAGGCAATAGGAGTATTGCAATATAAATAATAAATGTGGTATATTAATGAAGCACAGATTATTCGACTATATATTGATTCTAAAATTATT